>CAYXMB010000113.1:0-5272 GCA_964466085.1 uncultured Ruminococcus sp. | reverse complement strand
ACTTAAAACCGTCTTTAAAGACTACAAAGAAGGAATGTATTACGAAAAAATCCCTCTTTTTTATGAAGAATGGAGTTTTGAGTCATCTGAACTTTTGCTTAAATGCGATGCCGAAGTGCAAAACATCTGTAAAGCTCTCGAAGAATTTGACCTTTCATATGTGAAATCTCTCAAAGAACATTATGAAAGCGATACTCCGGAGGCGCTCACGAAAAAAATCACAAGCATAAACTCTCTTAAAGGCTTGACAACTCCGTCGGTATCAACCCCGAACGGCCTTCTCCCCGATTTTTCTTCGCGTTATTTTACCGCCGATTTTTCATACGGACTTATAATTCTTATTCAAATAGCCGATTTCTTAAAAGTAGGTTCGGACAACATGAAAGAGACTATGGCATGGTATAATACCGTTACCGATAATGAGAACGTGTTCGATTTTAAGAATTACGGAATATATTCGGCTGAAGATTTTGCGGATTTTTACAAACAATAATTTTTAAAGCTCCTTTAGGAACGGGTTTTTGAGATTCCCGGCCTAAAGGGCTTTTTTTACTGCATTTATTTAACAATCGGTCAAACCGATTGACAAAGGCGGCACAGTGTGATATACTTTCAGCATAATTGTTTTGATGAGGGGAGAGCTATGAACGGCACGACGGTAAAAAAAGAGAGCGAAAAAATATTCGCCGTCAGAAAAGACAATCTCGCAATATCCATACTTGTTTCCGTATCGCTTCCGTTTGTAATTGCGCTTGCGGTTCCGTTTGATATATTCTGCAGTAACTACGAAGAATTCGGTTGCCGTCTTATCGACTTTATCCCGTTTTGTTTTCTTATATTTCTTACGGCCTCATCGCTCGTTTTTCTTATAATGTGTCTGCTTCAAGGCGCGGTATACAGAGGAGTGACATCGGCGCTTGTCGGCGCATCACTCATGCTTTTTATTCAAAGCAATTTCATGAACAGGGGAATCGAATCGCTCAAAGGCGACAATACGTACACGACCTCCGTATCGACGTCGGCTCTCGTTATGAACGCCGTTTTATGGGTGGCTGTCATTGCCGCTTTCGCATTTTGCGGTATATATCTCGGCAAAAAGTTTTCGATTGTCAAAAGCATTTGCGTGGCTCTTTCGTTTGTTACCTTGATTCCCTATATTTCAAGCTGTGTTTCACTTGCGATAACGACGGAAAATCTTTTCGTTTCGAATTATGCGGAAACACCGTATTTTTCAACCGTTAAGAATCTGACCGAAATTTCATCCGAAAAAAATGTTTTTGTTTTTTGCATAGATAGGTTTGACGAAGCTTTTTACTCTTATTCGGCGGAAAATCATCCCGAATATTTTTCGGAGCTTGAGGGTTTTACACATTTCGACAATCACACATCTCTTTACGGAAGAACTTATCCTTCTTTGGTATACTTGCTTTCGGGCGTGAAATACGAGGGTGCACTGCGTAAAGAATTTTTGAATTCCGTATATGACTCCGCCGAAACACTTAAAACGTTAAAAGATAACGGATATAAAATCAACGTTTACACAAATTCCTATTACAGCTACGACAACGGGCGTTCACTCGGCGCATGGTGCGATAACTTCATTGAAGCCGATAAAGATAATTACAACGTAAGCAGCCATCCGTCTCTTGCTTTTCTGATGATAAAAATAGCACTGTACCGTTGTCTGCCGTATTCGCTTAAATCGGCGGTCGGCTCCATAGGTTCGCAAGACGTAAACAAGTACATAAGTTATAATATCGACTATCAAACTTACTCACTCGATATGAAAAAAGTTTACGAGAGAGTGAAAGATGCCGATTTCGGCGTGACAGACGATAAAGTCTTTTCTTTCATTCACTTGGAAGGTTGCCATTCGGCGAGATACGATGAGGAATGGGTCAGTCAAATCGACATAAATACCGTTGTTCCGTCGGAAGTCGACGTATCCGTTTTTCACAGTCTCGAAATCGTAAACGAATACATCAAAGCAATGAAAGAAAACGGAGTTTACGACGATGCGACGATAATCATAACGGGAGATCACGGTTTTGCCGAAACCGACTACGGCGAGCTTGAATCGGCAAGACTCACGGCACTTCTTGCTAAACCGTCCGGTGTCGGCACAGGTGAAATTTCCACTTCGTCCTCGCCTGTTTCCCATGAGAATTTGTGGGGAACGGTATTCGAAAGCGAGGGTATTGAGCCCGACGGCGAGTTTGCTCCTTCGGTTTTCGACGTAGCGGAAAATTCCGATACCGACAGGTATTTTTATTGGCATAAGCTGACGAGAAGCAAAACTTCTTACTCCGAGCTTATTTACAGAATTTCGGGAGATGCCGGTGACTTCTCAAACTGGTCTCTCATAAGTGTGGACGAAAGGCCGGGAACCATATACAAATAATATCTGACGTCATAGAGGCTTGCATCTTGCGGTGCGAGCCTTTTTTGCGCTGAAAACTTTTTGTCGTTTTATATTGACATTATTGATAAAAATTGGTATAATCAAAGAAAAATCTCGAAATTTGTTCAAAAAGACCGCAAGGCAAAAAAATTTGAACATTGATTTCGGACTTGATTTTTCTTTAGGGGAAATAATAATTGAAAACGGTGCGAATAATGAATTTTAAGTTTTGCATCGGGAAGGAATATTTAAATGGAAGCTCTTGAAAGAAAATATTTTGACGTGCTTGAAATATTGGCATGTGAAAAAGGAAAAATAACGCAAAGAGCGTTGGTTGAAAAGACTCATTACTCACTGGGTACCGTAAATAAAGTATTACGTGAGCTTGAAGAAAAAGGGCTTGTCGAAAACAAGGCCGTGACGCAGGCGGGGCTTGCGGCACTCGAACCTTACAGAGTGAAAAAAGCCGTTTTTATTGCGGCGGGGTTCGGTACGAGACTTGTTCCCGTAACTCTCAATACGCCGAAACCTCTTGTGAGAGTCAATGGCAAGCGTATAATCGACGGGCTTATCGATGCGTGTCTTGAAGCGGGAATTACCGATATCACAATTGTCAGAGGATATCTTGCCGAACAGTTTGACCAACTTCTTTATAAGTATCCTATGATAAAATTTGCGGAAAATCCTTCTTATAACGAGGCTAATAATATTTCTTCTTCGATGGTGGCAAGATACATGCTTTCCAACGCCTACGTGTTTGAGGCGGATCTTCTTATAAGCAATCCCAAAATCATAAAGAAATACAACTACACGTCCAACTTCCTTGCGATAAAGAAAGACAGAACGGACGACTGGTGCTTTACCGAAAAAGACGGGTATATTACCGGTGAGAAAATAGGCGGTATCGATTGTTGGCAAATGGTCGGAATTTCCTATTGGAACGAGACCGACGGCAGAAAACTTTCGTCGCACATTAAAGAGGCATACGACAGACCGGGCGGAAAAGAATATTATTGGGAACAGGTTCCCCTTGTACTGTTCAACGACAGCTACAAGGTTGAAATAAGAGAGTGTCACGAAGACGATATCATCGAAATCGATACGTTCCGCGAACTCAAAGCAATAGATAAAACTTATGACGTTTGATTCGGTACAAGGAGGCTGCAATGAGTAAGCAAAAACAAAACGAAAGCGGAGAGCTTCGCAGACAGCTTAATCCGATGAGCGTGTGGGCAATAGCTTTCGGCTGTATAATCGGATGGGGTTCGTTTATCAATCCCGGAAAAAAATTCCTTCCCAATTCGGGAGTTGCGGGTACCGCAATAGCAATGGCGTGCGGTGCGCTCGTTATGATAATTATTTCACTGAGCTACGCATACATGGTTCCGAAATATCCCAAAGCGGGCGGTGAATTTACGTTTGCGAAGGCATGCTTCGGCAACACGTCGGCATATATTTGCGGTTGGTTTCTCGTTGCGGCATATCTTACAAACGTGCCCATGAATTCGACTGCAATCGGTTTGATTGTCGACGGACTTGACGGCAGTGCCGATATTTTAAAATTCGGATTTCATTATTCCATTGCAGGATTTGAAGTTTATTTCGGAGAAATGCTTCTCGCAATGGGAATACTTATCCTTTTCGGTATATTTAACATAATCGGAGTAAAAAAAGCGGGATTTGTTCAGACCGTTCTTGCGGCTCTTCTTGCGGTATCCGTTTTCACTTTGACAATTGCCGCCGTATTCAGCAGCAAAGCAAAAGGAATCAATATGGAACCTGTCTGGGGCTTTGACAAAGCGGCGGCTATGGCGGCAGGGGCTACCGACATTTCCGAATATGCTCACAGCGGCACTCTCGGTATAGCGTCGGCAATTCTTGCGACTTTCGCAATCGCTCCTTGGGCATTTGTCGGGTTCGACACGATTCCTCAGGCGGCGGAAGAATTTAATTTCTCCTACAAAAAAGTCAGCATGATTATGATAGTTGCCATAATTTTCGGTTGCTTTGTTTATACTGCAAACAACACTGTTGCGGCGGCGGTTCTCGAAAACTGGCCCGAAAGAGTAATGGCGGGAGATTGGGTACTTCTCGTTGCCGCAGAGGAGCTTCTCGGCGTATTCGGCAAAGTTCTTGTCGGAGTTGCCGTTTCGTGTGCGGTCTTGTCGGGAATTATGGGATTCTACATGGCGTCATCCCGTCTTATGTTCTCAATGTCGAGAGACGGATTCCTCCCGGAAATATTCAGCAAAATCAGCCCGAAATACGGCACACCCGTAAACGCTATGATATTCTGCATGATTATTTCTTTGAGCGGACCTATTCTCGGCAGAGAAGCTCTCGGATGGTTTGTCGATATGTCGGCTATCGGCGCATCCATAGGATATCTGTTCACAAGTGCCGCTACAATCGTTACGATGAAACGAAACGGAGATAAGAATAAACTGCTCAAAGCGGCGGCTTATGTCGGGACTGTATTCTCGGTTGCGTTTATGGTGCTGCAACTTGTCCCGATTCCCGGCCTTGAAGGAGTTCATTTCGGCAAGGAGTCTTACATAATGCTTCTCGTTTGGATAGCACTCGGTGCCGTATTCTACTTAAAGCAGTTCAAAAAATTCAAACCTGAAATATAAAAACTCGGTTGTGCGACAGTTTCGGATTGTCGCACAATTTTTTTATTATTTGCGAAAACGTATTGATTTTCTCATCTGAATTTTGTAAAATGATATTGTAATGGCACATGATGTCACCGAATCCGATACATAATTATGTCAGAGGAGCCCGAAACATGAAAAAAATTATATCTTTCATTCTCGTTTTATGTATGCTGATTCCCGCATTATCCATGTTTGCGACGGAATCGGAAGCGAC
>CAYXMB010000112.1:0-5278 GCA_964466085.1 uncultured Ruminococcus sp. | reverse complement strand
GGAAGGGTCTCTGACAACCGTACCGTTTACGCTGACGGCACCTTGCCTTACGGCTTTCGCACTTTCGCTTCTCGATGCGATTTTCGCATCGGACAGATATTTATCAAGTCTCAAGCGCACCCCTCCTCTCATCCGTTTAAAAAGCGGCACCCACCGCAAGCGCAACACACGCAAGAACGATAATACCGACAGCCGTTCCGACTGCCGCCGCCGCAATGAATTTAATAAGCGTATTGCTCACAAAAAAATACCTCCCGCAAAAAAGTTTCACGGTCAGTATTGACTATTTTATCATATTTATTCGCTTTTGTAAATAAACAGAAGGCAAGATTTTTCGAAAATCTCCGCAGACATCTCCGTACTCGGCGAAAGATGCTCCGGAGAAGTGCAAAATTCCGTCTTTCAAAATAAAAAAGCGGTATGCCCCTCCGCTTTCGGTAAAGAGCATACCGCCTCACGATTTATCTTTTTTTCTTTTCGTTTATGATTTTGCCGTAAAGCTCTTTCAACTTAAAGCCCCAACACAAAACAACACCGAGTACCGCACCGATTGACGCCTGTGCAATCTGATACGGAAGTTTCAGCAAAGCATATTCGGGAGTCGAATAAATGTATGCCCTTCCGAAAGTATAGCCGACAACCATTATCACGGCTCCGATTACGACGCCGATAACAGACGGAAGTATCTTATACTTTTTCAAAACTTTGTGAGAGAACAGCGAAATGACGACAGCCTGCAAGCCGTGAGTTACGAGAGAAACGAACATGGGAGCGGGATAAAAGAACAAATCGCCGAGAAACGAACCGACGCCTCCCACCATAAATGCCGCAACGGGATCGAGAATTATCGACGCAACGCATATTACGACATCGTTGAAGTACATGTGACCTCCGGGTACCGGAAGCGATGCATAGGACGAGCTCATTATTATATTGAGCCCCATGAACATGGCAGTGGAACAAATCCACAAAGTCAGCTTTCTTGTATTGATTTTTTCGGTTTTCATAATAACCCCCTTGATTTTTTTACGATGACAGTATACAATATTATTTGACATATGAAAATAATCAAAACAGGAGAATTTTATATAACCAGATGGACAACAAAAGCATACAAAAAAGAAAACCTTCTTATCTTAAAATTTATGAAACAACCCGTGAAAAAATCGTCAAAGGAATTTATAAATACGGAACGAAACTTCCGTCCAAGCGCAATGCCGCCGACCTTTTTTCGGTCAGCACCATCACTGTGGAACGGGCATACGGGCTTTTGTGCGACGAAGGATATGCCGAAGCGAGAGAGCGAAGCGGATATTACGTCATTTTCAATGCACACGGCGGTTTCGCATCGTTCTCAAAAGGAAATTCCGCAAAAGAAATACCTCATTCGAAAGGAATCGAAAAGTCGACGTTCCCCGTATCGGTTTTGTCAAAGGCAATGCGCAAAGTAATAAACGATTACGGCGACGGGATACTCAACCGCTCACCGAATAAAGGAACGCCGGAATTACGTTATGCAATTGCCGAATATCTTGAAAGAAGCCGAGATATTTCGGCAACTGCCGAACAAATCATTGTGGGTTGCGGCTCCGAATATCTGTACGGACTGATTGTCGAAATGCTCGGCAGGGAAAGGATTTACGCCGCAGAATACCCTTCGTATAACAAAATCGCACAGGTTTATTTTTCGGCAGATGTAAAATGTGAAATGCTTCCTCTCGGAAACGACGGAATAAAAAGCGAGGCAATCAAAGCGTGCCGTGCCGACGTTCTTCACATCACCCCCTACAGAAGCTATCCGACGGGCATAACCTCGTCGGCATCTAAGCGGCACGAATACGTAAATTGGGCATCTTCAAACGGCAGATTTATTATCGAAGATGACTTTGAATCGGAATTTTCGGTTTCGAGAAAATCGGAAGAAACTCTTTTTTCTCTTTCGAAAAGCGGAAACGTCATCTACATGAACAGTTTTTCCAAAACGGTTTCTCCCTCTTTGAGAATCGCCTACGCCGTTCTGCCGGAAAATCTTTTGAAAGACTTCGACTGCAAAGTCGGTTTTTACTCATGCACCGTATCGACTTATATTCAGCTTGTCATGGCGGAACTTATATCAAACGGTGACTTCGAAAGGCATATAAATCGGGAACGACGCAAAAAAAGAAAAGAAGTCTCGGAAAGCTGAGCCTCCGAGACCTCATCGGTATTTAAATATTTAAATTAATGATATTCGGGCATGAAGCCGTCCTTATAATGTTGTTCGAGCATTTCATCGCACATTGAAATGATATCGTCCATCGAAAGCTCTGCCGAAGCGTGCGGGTCAAGCATCACAGCTTTATAAACATCCTCCTTCTTTCTCGAAAGAGCAGCTTCTATCGTGAGAAGATGAACGTTGATTTCGGTCATATTGAGTGCCGCAAGAACAGTGGGAAGGGGTTTTTGCTTACAAGGCTGTATACCCTGATTGTCGACAAGGCACGCAACCTCAACGCAAGCCTCGTCGGGAAGGTTCGGAATTGCGCCGTTGTTTATGACGTTACCGCCTATTTTATACGGAACGTTTGTTACCATAGCTTCCATTATATACGATGCGTATTCGCCCGTTCTTTCGTGAGTTGCCTCTCCGTTAAGGTAATGTTCTCTGTCGGTTTTCCAACGTTCGATTTGGTAAACGCAACGTCTCGGATATTCGTCAAGCGGTATTTTGTATTTATCGATAAGTTCCGGATATTTATCCTTAATAAAGAAAGGAGAATACTCCGAAAGATGCTCGCTTGATTCGGTTACGTAGTATCCGAAACGGCGAACGTATTCAAGCCGAACGTAGTCGGACTTGTTTCTCTCTTTTTCTTCGAGAAATTCACATGCACGGCGACGGATTTCGGGATAAAGGTCTCTTCCGTCGGAATCTCTGACTTCAAGAAGCCACCCCATGTGGTTGATTCCGGCAATACGGTCCAAAATGGGCTCGGTATACGGAATTTCCAAAAGATCGAGAAGAGGTCTTGCGCAGTACTGAACGCTGTGGCAAAGTCCGACTGCCTTTATCTTTGTGAATCTGTTTATGAAACCCGTAATCGGCGCCATAGGATTTGTATAGTTAAGGAAAAGCGCATTGGGACAAACTTCTTCCATGTCGTCGGTGAAATCTTTAATTATCGGAATTGTGCGAAGCGCTCTGAAAACACCGCCGACTCCCGTCGTATCCGCAATAGTCTGACGGAAGCCGTATTTTTTAGGTATTTCGAAATCGGTGACGGTACAAGGTTCATATCCGCCTACCTGGATTGCGTTGACGACGAAATCGGCGCCTTTCAATGCTTCTTTTCTGTTTTCGACTCCGAGATACTTGCTTATTTTAGCCCTGTTTTCATTGATGTTTTTGTTGAGAGTACATACCATTATGTACGATTCCTCAAGGCGCTCCCCGTCAATATCGTAAAGCGAAATTTCAAAATCCCGAAGGGACGGTGTGAGCATTACGTCGCCGAGAACGTTTTTCGCAAAAACGGTTGAACCGGCGCCCATGAAAGTTATTTTTCCCATATGCAACTCCTTATAAATCGTTATTGTGCGGTTTTTTTGCCGTCTGAGATAATATTACAGTAGAAGTTCTCTTTTGTCAAGCTTTTTCGCCAAATCATTTCTCCGTGAAACATATTCGAAAGTGCTTGATATTCCCGTTTTTTTATGCTACAATGATTATAATACGAAATAAATGCGATTTATTTCGGTAAAAATTCACAGCAAGAGGAAGAAACAATGAAAAAATTCGTATCTTTGTTGCTCTCGATATGTATTTCGGCAACAGCCCTCATCGGAGCAAGCGCCGCATCCGCCGAACCGTCGGTATATACCGTTTCGTTTGACACCGCCGACAGCGCTCGGTACGTAAACACGTTTTCCGCTCCGATTTTGGCCGGAGACGCAAACGGCGACGGAATTATCTCATCAAAAGACGTGAAACTGTTTCGTTCTCACCTTCTTTCTAAAGAAACCGATTCCGTGAGATTCGCCTTCGACATCAACGGCGACGGAATCGTCGGTGCAAAGGATTTATCGGAGCTTGCCAAAATCGCAGCGGGAAGAAACGAAGCGCCGTATCTTTCAAACACAACGGTTTTGAAAAGTTTCGATTCAGACGAAAAAGCCCTCGCTCTCACAGTAGACGTTGAGGGGGACACGGATGCGTTTTTCGATTTGGAAACGTCGTCTCTTTCCGTCGAAAATTACAAGTATGCCGCAGTTGTCATAAAAGGTGCGGACAAAACCGAAATCGGCTTTGTTAACGCCGTAAATGAAACGACATATTGCGAAAACGTCACAACGGGCGGAAACGGCGCCTATACTTACGCCGTATTTGCTCTTCCGACAACTTACGTGCCGAAAATCATAGAATTCAAATACGACTCGGAACCGAAGCACGGTGACACGGCATATATCGATTCCGTCGTTTTCGCCGAAAACGCAGGTGATGCCGAAAACAAAGCATCCGAGCTTGCAAGCGTGAGAAACGGAGACATAAAGGCTCCGTTTACGGTTGATTTTTCAAGTGCCGCCTCGCTTTCGCTCTTCACGGAGAAAAAAATGACCGCCGTATTGAACGACAGCGGTGCAACGAAAATACTTGCGGCAGGCGCAAGCGATACTTATGCGGTTTTGAATCTCGAAAGTTACGGCATTTCGGCGGACGATTACAAATACATCGTTTATACCGTAATGCTTCCGACAACGGATACTCAAAGTAGCCCTTCCGGTCAGTTGACCTTCTATGCGGGAGATAACGTACGGGGAGACGGCAAAACGGAGCGCTCGATTCAGTACTCTCTCGTCAACGACGGGAATTTCCATTCGGTTATAGTAGAAATGACCGATGCGGCGTTTTGGAAAGGCAATGTTCACGAAATCAAAATCAATGAATTTGTTTCTCCGACGCCCGGAGTATATCACTATATAAAATCCCTTGCTTTTTGCTCCACCTATGAAGAAGCGTCGGCACTTTGCGTCGGCAGAGACGAAAGCACGACGGATTACAGGCATCTTTTCAACTACGGTATCTACGAAAACGATACGTTGCAAATGTCATACAGGTATTACGTTCCGATGAATTACAAATCCGACGGAAATTACCCGATTGTCACGGCGCTTCACGGAGCGGGACAAAGAGGAATCGACGGAGTAACCAACGTCGGCCCCGGATTTGCGCAAATGATAAACAGCACATCCGACATCGCAAGGGAAAGCATTATCTTCTCTCCTCAATGCCCGGCGGAAT
>CAYXMB010000111.1:0-5290 GCA_964466085.1 uncultured Ruminococcus sp. | reverse complement strand
AACCGAAGAAATTTTAAGCGATATTCTTTCCGGCGGAATTTACGGCAACGCAAATCCCGCGAGAGTTCATGCATCGAATATCACTCTCGCCGCCGTCGACGGCAAAAAAGGAAATTTTTTATCGGCGCTTTTCCCGTCATACAAAATGATGAAAAACAGATTTTCATATTTGGAAAAGCACCCCTTCTTACTGCCCGTTTCATGGTTGCAACGCATTTTCGGATATATATTCTCCAAAGAAATAAAAAGCGGCACCGAATCTCTCGAAATAGGAGCGAAAAGGCTTGCGATGCTTGAACAATACGGTATTGTCGGAGGACGGCATGAACTGTAAAAACAAAATATTCAGCGAAAAAGTTTTCCTCGAAGAAGTTCTTCCTTTAATTAAAGAAGGAGCTGTTTTTCCGCTTACGGTAAGCGGCGGAAGCATGGAACCGTTTCTTGCAAGCGGGAGAGACACGGTTTACGTTTCCGCACCGACTTTCCCCTTAAAAAAAGGATCGATTGCCTTTTTCCGCCGTAGTAACGGCAAAATCGTAATGCACAGAGTTCTGAAAGTTTCGGGCGATAATTACTATTTCGTCGGAGATGCGCAAACCGACATCGAAGGTCCGATTCCGAAAAGCGCCGTATTCGGCGAAGTTCTTAAAATCACCCGAAAAGGCAAAACGGTTTCGGGCGGCGCCACATGGTTTTTCTTTGAAAAAATTTGGATAAGAATGATTCCGCTTCGCCCGTTGTGCTTTAAATTATACAGATTTTTCTTCGGCTGAATTCAGCGGTTTCGAAGAATAAAACGCAGGGAGCTTTTGCGAAGTTTTTTGCGCTCCGTGAGTTCTTTCGAATTTTCAGACGAAATCTTTAAGTGTGAAATTTTATAATTACAAACAGCGGTGAGGTTTTTATTTGCCTCACCGCTGTTTGTTCAAGCTTTTTTGAAGACCCGATTTTTCATTCTGTCATTCCGTTATTATATCAGTCTATCGTTTTATCGATGTTGAATCTTGTAATTTTCTTCGACGTGTTTTTGCCGAATTCGGTATTTCTGATTTTGATATATCCGACGGATTTATAAGAAACCATCCTCTTATTAACTTCGGCTATCTGATTTTTGAAATACAGCTTCGCATCGGTAATGCCTTTCAATTCAAGTGCGTCGAAGTCCGGGAAAATTTCTGCGACGATAACCTCTTTTTCGGGATTGGATTTACTGTTTCCGGCATAAACGACAACTTCCGAAACGCCGTAGATACCTTGAATTTCGGTCTCGATTTCTTCGGGATAAACGTTTTTGCCGTTGGAGAAAATAATCAGATTTTTAAGTCTGCCGGTAATGTAAACCCAGCCGTCCTCGTCAAGTTTTCCGTAGTCTCCGGTCTTGAAATATCCTTCTTCGTCAAAAGCATCGGCAGTCGCCTTCTCGTCTTTATAGTAGCCGAGCATGACATTTGAGCCTTTGACGCATATTTCACCTTCTCCGTTTTCGTCCGGGTCAGCTATTTTAACAAGTTCGCCGATTATGGGCGTTCCGACACTTCCCGTTTTTTGATATTTGTTTCTGTTACACGAAATAAGCGGAGAACATTCCGTAATTCCGTAACCGTTCAAAATCGTTATTCCGAGAGAATCGAAAGTATCGATAATGTTCTGATTCAAAGCGGCTCCGCCGCAAATTATAAGTTCAAGCTTTCCGCCGAACATGTTTAATATCGACTTGAAGACGGTGCGCCTGACGTCAACTCCCGCTTTTCTTGCGGTATTGCTGAACTTCATCATTTTCCGAAGAAGCGGTGCCTGTCCGTTTTTCTCGGCGGTTGCCCATATCCTTTTATATATAGTCTCAACGAACAAAGGAACAAGAATCAAATGGGTCGGTTTTTGCTCCTTCATTTCTTTGAGAAAATATTTTATTCCCGACGAATGAAAAATTTCGCATCCCTGCGCAAAGTGTCCCACAATATTCACAACGGAACCGAAGGTATGGTGAAGCGGCAATACGCAAAGAGTTTTCGGTGTTATCGCAAAATTATACATTCCCTGCGTCATATCGGTGACGATATTCGTCTGCGAAAGCATAACTCCCTTGCCTTTTCCCGTTGTCCCCGACGTGAACACTATGGTCGCAAGTTTGTCGGGATCAAGCTCATAGTCGTAATAAGAATTGTCCCCGCCTTCGACAAGGTCGGCACCGTGCGCCGTCAGAACACGCAAAGTCTTATCGCCCTCAAGCGGTTTTCCGTTCATGCAAACCCATGTTATGTCGGAAGTCATCGTTTTCATTTTTTCGATTTTACCGGCACTTTCGGCACCGTAAAATACGAATTTGCACTCCGCACGTTCGACATTGGCAAACAAATCTTCCGCACTCATTTCTTTGTCACAGGGAACGGTAACGGCACCGATTGCCATAAGCGCAAGATAAGAATAAACCCACCCCAAAGATGTGCCTCCGATTATTGCGCACTTTTCTTCACGGCACCCAAGCTCAACAAGAGCCGTTCCGTAACTTGAAACGTCCTCTCTGACTTTAGAATAAGTTACTTCTGACACCGCCTCTTTATTCGGGTTGACCTTAAAAGAAAACGCCGTTTTATCGGGAGTTTTGTTCGCAACGTTTTCAATCATTATGCGAAAATCCTCAAATACGGTAGTCTCATATAAAGGATAATTCTTTTTCATCAAAGCACCTCCGCTGCATTATCGTTTACCGTTATTCTCTAACCATTTTACTATATATTTATTACAAAATCTATAACTTTCGATTATTTTGTCACAGAATTTAAAAATTTAACGATTCTCTCGTTATCGCTGTTCTCGAAAACGTCTTGCGGTGTACCTTCAACCGCTATGGCGCCGTCATCCATAAATATTACCCTGTCGGAAACTTCTTTCGCAAATCCCATTTCGTGAGTTACGACTATCATCGTCACATCGCGCTTTGCAAGGCTTCTTATAACGGAAAGAACCTCTCCCGTAAGTTCGGGGTCGAGTGCGGAGGTCGGCTCATCGAAACACAAAATTTCAGGTTCAAGCGCAAGCGCCCTCGCAATTGCAACTCTCTGCTGCTGGCCGCCGGAAAGTTGGCACGGGTAAAAATCGGCTCTGTCGGATAAACCGACGCTTGCGAGAAGCTCACGTGCTTTTTCCTCGATTTTTTTCTTTTCTTCCTTAATTGCCGAAGAAGATGCTCTCTCTTTTTTTAATTTTTCTTTTTTCAAAAGTTCTGCGGCAAGTGTAACGTTACGCAAAACGGTGTATTGCGGAAAAAGATTGAACTGTTGAAAAACAAGTCCGAAATGCAGTCTGTTCTCTCTTATCTCGCTCTCTTTCATTTTTCGCCTTTCGGAGGCTTCGAATATCGTTTTGCCGTTCAAAACGAAAATTCCCTCATCCGGAGTTTCGAGAAAGTTAAGACAGCGAAGCAGCGTCGTTTTTCCGCTTCCCGAAGAACCTATTATCGAAAGAGTTTCCCCTTTATTAAGTGTAAAGTTTATGCCTTTGAGAACCTCGTTTTGACCGAAACTTTTTTTCACGTTTTTTATTTCAAGTATACTCATCGCAAAACTCCTTATGCAAAATACGAAAGTTTCTTTTCGATTTTACCGAAAATAAAAGTCAAAATCGCCGTAAAAATAAGATAATAAATGCACGTGAAAAACAAAGGCCATATTTCACCGGAAATTCCGTTTGAACCTTTCAAAAAAGCCTGTCCCGCCCAAATGACTTCCTGCAATGCGATTATTCTCGCAAGAGAGGTGTCCTTGACAAGGGTTATGATTTCGTTTGCCATAGGCGGAACGACTTTTTTTACCATTTGAAGCAAAGTCACGTTGAAAAAAATCTGATTTTTCGTCATTCCGAGAACTTCGCCGGCTTCTTTTTGTCCTTGAGGTACGCCCTGTATTCCCCCTCTGAATATTTCGGAAAAATAAAAGGCATAATTCAAAACAAAAGCAACGGCGGCGGCAACAAATCTCCCCGTTTCACCGCTTCCCCAAACGTTGTTTTGAAAAACAAGACCGGGAAAATAGTAGATGATAATAAGCTGTATCATCAGCGGAGTGCCTCGCACCACCCAAACCAAAAAGCGTGAAAGTGCGCTGAGAGGCTTGATTTTCGACATTGTGGCGAAAGATATTAAAAGTCCGAGAGGTATAGCGCCGAGCATTGTCACAAGGAAAAGCTTGAGCGTTTGTAAAAAGCCCGTGTTTAATGCCGAAAATACAGTGGGAAACTGTTCGGCCATTTTTAAAATCGTTTGCATAATCCGTTCCTTTACAGCAGTATAGGCAGAGCCTTGAAAGGGCCCCGCCGATAAAGCTTGAATTTCAATTTACTGTTCTATAAGAGATGCCTGTATTCCGTATTTCTCGGCGAGAGTCAAAAGAGTTCCGTCGGAATACGAATCTTTGAAAAACTCATTAAGCTTTTCAACAAGGTCGGAACCTTGACGGAAACCGACGCCGTACTTTTCTTCGTTAAGCCCCGCCGTGTACGTGAGAGACGAATAACCGGTGTTGTCTCCTACCATAGCCGCCGCCATAAGCGAGTCGATAATTGCGGCGTCGCACGTTCCGCTTGATACTTCGAGAAGTGCCGTTGCCTGGTCTGCGACAGGCGTATAATTAAAGCCGTATGCCTCAGCCTGTTCTTCACCCGCAGACTCCGCTTCAACCGCAAAATTAAGCTCCTTACAAGCCTCAGGCGTCGAATATTGTTCCGCTTTGTCTTTGGGTACAATGATTATCTGTGCGTTATTGCAATATGCAACGGAGCAGTCCATTGCCGACGTAACTTCGTCTAAAAGTGTCATGCCGTTCCATACGCAGTCAATCGTTTTCGAATTAATTTCAAAAACTTTGTTGTCCCAGTCGATTTTAACGAATTCGACTTCAACACCGAGACTATCGGCAAAGGCTTTTGCACAGTCGGCATCAAATCCGACCCATTCGCCGTTTTCCTGATAATCCATAGGCGCAAACTCGGTGATACCGACTACGAGAGTTCCCTTTTCCTTGACGTACTCAAGGTCGCCCTGTGCTTCGCTTTTTCCGCATGATGCGAAAACGGAGCAGATGATAACAGCGGAGAGAACGAACGATAAAATTTTAGTGACTTTTTTCATTTTGCTTTACCCCTTTAGTGTGCTAAAGTATTTTTGATGGTCTTATTATAGCAAATAAAACTTGTCTTGTCAAGTACTTTAGCGAATTAAATCGGAAAATCGGTGATTTTTTTTGAAACACTAAAGAAGCCACCTTTATTTAACCTTTATATCCTATCGTGATTG
>CAYXMB010000110.1:0-5349 GCA_964466085.1 uncultured Ruminococcus sp. | reverse complement strand
CTCGTAAAATTTAATTCTAAAAAAATTACTGCAGAACATGTAATTTTTAAAATTAAGATAGGACCTTCGTCAATTGCTCCGACGGAGGTTTTATTTTTTTGTTTTTCAAAAAATTTCAAGTGTCCCACTGCGGTTTTTTGCAAAGAATATTAAAAAAAGGAGGGGACAAAAATGAAAAAAATAATTGCATTCACCGTTGCTCTTGCGGCGGGACTTTCGATTGTTTCGGCTTCGGGTGCGACTGATGAGGCGAATAAACCGTATGATTGGTACTGCATGCACACAAAAAACGGTGAAATACCGCAGTGTGACTCCGAGATGAAATTTATCGAAAAGCACAACGGGTTTTACGTCGACGGAAATGCCTCCGAAAACGATAAGGTAATTTATCTGACGTTCGATGCGGGATACGAAAACGGGAACGTCGAAAAAATCGTCGACGTAATGAAAGAAAAAGGTGCCGCAGGTGCTTTCTTCGTTCTCGAACACACTGTGAAAGCGAATCCCGAACTTATGGAAAAAATCGCCGCAAACGGGAACTTGATTTGCAATCACACGTCAAAGCACAAAGATATGACAAAAATGAGCGATAAAGAAAGTTTCCGTGATGAGCTTTCGTCTCTTGAAAACACCTTGAAAAGCGAAGTCGGGCTCGATATGGCGCATTTCTACAGACCGCCCGAAGGAAGATTCAGCGAACAAAATCTTATATGGGCAGAAGAAATGGGATACAAAACCGTTTTCTGGAGCTTTGCTTATGCCGATTGGGATAATAACAATCAGCCGAACTGCGATGCGGCGTACAATAAAATAATTTCATCGACTCATAACGGAGAAATAATTCTTCTTCATCCGACGTCGACAACAAATGCGCAAATAATGGGACGACTTATCGACTATTGGAAATCCGAAGGATACAGATTCGGAAGTCTTAACGAGCTTAGGAGCGAGGCGTAGTTTGAAAAGAATTGTTGCTCTGGTTACGGCGCTGTCTCTTTCGGTAATTTCCGCATTTTTGCCGTATGCCGTCACGGAAACGAATGTTGTCAGAAGCGTTTCGTCTTCAAAAAAACAAATAGCGCTGACGTTTGATGACGGCCCGCATTTTAAATATACGGAAGAAATTCTCGAAATACTTTCGAATTACAATGCGAAAGCGACTTTCTTTATTGTCGGCGAAAATGCGGAAAAATATCCTCATATTGTCGAAAGAGAAATCGACGAGGGGCATGAGGTGGGAAATCACACCTATAAGCATGTTTATTTGAAAGGGAAATGCGAAAAAGAAATCGAATCGCAGATATCAGGCGTTGAAGCCGTGCTTGCCGATACGTGTGACTACACGCCGAGACTGCTTCGTCCTCCCGGAGGTTTATATGACACCACACTGTCAAGCGAAGCCGCAAAAATGGGATATACAGTTGTATTATGGTCGGTTGATACGGTGGATTGGAGTCATCCGAGTGCCGAAAGCATCGTTGAAAACGTAAAAAAGGAAGTCGACGGAGGGGATATTATTCTCATGCACGATTTTATAGGAGGCGCAAAATCACCGACACCCGATGCGCTTCGGGTGATTTTGCCCGAACTTATAAACGAAGGATACGAATTCGTTACCGTATCGGAGCTTATCGCATCGAAAGAAGCCGAAAACCGATAAAACAAGTCACGGATAAAAATCATTTATGTTTATAACTCGGCATATAAGATATTGAGGTGATAAATCAATGAAAAAAACTTTTTTATCCTTTATATCTTTTTTGCTGTGCCTGTATTTTACCGTCATGCCGTCTATTGCGACGGAAAACGCAGAGGTTATAAACGCAGCGGCGGTGAATAACGAAATGCCGTTTGACCTCGACTGCAAATCGGCAATCCTGATGGACAGTGCGACGGGGAGTGTTTTATATGCGAAAAATCCCGATGAGGCACTGCCGCCGGCTTCGGTCACGAAAATAATGACCCTATTGCTTACCGTCGAAGCAATAGATTCGGGGAAACTTCATCTTGAGGATAAACTGACCGTAAGCGAATACGGTGCCTCTATGGGCGGTTCACAGGTGTTTCTCGAAGTCGGCGAAGAAATGAGCGTTAACGATTTGCTTAAGTGCGTTGTAGTCTCGTCCGCCAACGATGCGGCGGTAACTCTTGCGGAAGCGGTGTCGGGCACCGAAACGGAATTTATCGAAAAAATGAATGTGCGTGCCGAAGAGCTCGGAATGAATAACACGGTGTTTGAAAATGCGACGGGGCTTGACGATACGACCGTAAATCACGTGACGAGTGCGAGAGATATCGCAATTATGTCACGGGAGCTGATATCTCATCCTATTATTCTCGAATATTCTTCGATTTGGATGGATTCGGTCAGAAACGGCGCTTTCGGACTTACCAATACAAACAGGCTTATAAGATTTTACAAAGGCGCAACGGGACTTAAAACAGGCTCGACCTCCAAAGCCAAGTTCTGCATCAGCGCAACCGCACGCAGAGATAATCTTCACTTAATCGCCGTTATTATGGGTGCGCCGACAAGAGACATTAGAAACGAATGTGCGAAAAAACTTTTGGATTACGGATTTGCGAATTATGCGATTTACAGCGGTGCGGAAGGAAAAAGCGAAAATATAAAAGTTATTTCGGGTATGAAAGACAGCTGTGAAACGGTTTACCCGGCGAATTCATTTCTTATATCAAAAGACGATTGCGAAAAGATAACTGTTGAGGTTATACCGAATGAAAACATCGAAGCGCCCGTGAAAATAGGCGACGTTTGCGGCAGAGTAGTTTATAAATCGGGAGACAGAGTTTTGCTTGAAGAAAATCTTTTGTGCAACGAAAACGTCGAAAAAGCGACCTTTTTCAACTTGATTTCCGAAGTTTTCGGGTATTTCCTTTTATAATAAATAAAATAAATGGATTATTTTTGCCTTTGCACTTGAAAAATGGGGTTTTGTGTAGTAGAATGTAGTGAAATAAAAAAGACGGTATCGGAAAGGTAAAGTGATATGTCAAACACTACGGAAGTCAGATTATCTGATAAATTCATCAAAAATTTTGTAAGCGGGGATTCTCTTGAGAAGATAAAGCCCGAAATCGAAAGCGCACATGAAAAAGTACTGAACAAAAGCGGTGAGGGAAACGATTTTCTCGGATGGAGAGATTTGCCCGTTGATTACGATAAAGAAGAATTCGCACGCATTAAAGCAACAGCCGAAAAAATTAAGAAATCATGCGACGTTTTCGTTGTCATCGGAATCGGCGGCTCTTATCTCGGTGCAAGAGCCGCTGTCGAATATATTAAAAGCCCCGTTTACAATTCGCTGAAGAAGGATACACCCGACATTTATTTTACGGGTAATTCCATAAGCTCATCGGCGCTTGCCGACCTTTTGAAAATTTGCGACGGAAAAGATATTTGCGTTAACGTAATTTCAAAATCGGGAACAACAACGGAACCCGCCGTAACTTTCAGAATTTTCAGAGAACTTCTCGAAAAGAAATACGGAGCGGAAGGCGCAAAGGAAAGAATTTTCGCAACGACCGACAAATGCAGAGGAACTCTTAAGAATTTCTCCGACAAAATGGGATTCGAAACTTTTGTCGTACCCGACGATATAGGCGGAAGATATTCCGTTCTTACCGCTGTCGGACTTCTTCCCATTGCGGTTGCCGGAATCGATATCGATAAAATGATGAAAGGTGCCGAAAAGGCAAGGGAAGAGCTGCTTTTCAACAAGGATCTCGCAACAAACGACTGCCTTAAATATGCGGCATACAGAAACATTCTTTACCGTGACGGTAAAATATGCGAAATTCTCGTTTCCTATGAGCCTGCGGCGCAAATGCTTTGCGAATGGTGGAAACAGCTCTACGGCGAATCCGAAGGCAAGGACGGCAAAGGCATTTTGCCCGATTCGGTTATCTTTTCAACCGACCTTCATTCTCTCGGTCAGTATATTCAGGAAGGTCTCCGCACGATTTTCGAAACGGTTATCAATATCAAAAAATCGTCCGATACGGTTATAATCCCCGACGACAAAGCCAATGTCGACGGACTTAATTTCCTGTCGGGAAAAGAACTCGCAAGCGTAAACGAAGCCGCAATGACGGCAACGCTTTTCGCTCATACCGACGGTAATGTGCCGAATATCGTTCTCGACGTTGCCGACAGAAGCGAATTCACATTCGGATATCTTGTTTATTTCTTCGAACTCGCATGTGCCGTTTCGGGATATACTCTCGGCGTTAATCCTTTCAATCAGCCCGGAGTCGAAGCATATAAGAAAAACATGTTCGCACTTCTCGGAAAACCGGGATATGAAGAAATGAGAGCCGCTCTCGAAGCGAGAATGGACTGAAAACGCAAAAACGCACCGTAACGGTGCGGCGGAAAAATTATAAAAAACGGTGTAACTTTGCAAAACGGGTCGCACCGTTTTTTTTGCGAATTAATTTTTTCTTTTTTTGCTTTCGGCACAAAACTCGGCATTTGAAAACGGTTTTCAAGAGCGGTTTGGAGCATTTGAAAAGCAAACGGCGGGGAAGCCCGAATAGGGCTGTCCCCGCCGCCTGTAGTTAATTTCTTTTCAGGAAGCCGACATAATCTCCAAGAGTTTTTTAACGTCTTTAACGGTTATCGTACCGTCGTCGTTCACATCGGCGTTTTCTTCGACTATTTCGTCGGAAGTTACTTTATTCAAAATGTAATTCTTCAAAAGTTTCACGTCTTTAAGCGTTAATATTCCGTCGCCGTCAACGTCACCCAAAAGCTTTTCATCGGCACTTCCGAAATTCGGATAAGCATCTTTGCCGACGCTCTGCTTCCAAACCGCATCGCCCGTCCCGTTTAAGATATCGACAAGCTCGCCGCTTGCAAACTGCGCTTCTGTTTTGTTTTCTCCGACGGAATTTTCGTTTGCCTCATCCGCCATATAGAAGCAGTTTGTGAGCGTATCCGCAGAAGTGCAGAGTATACCGTAGGTGGTGAAGCAGTTGACTAACATACTGCCCGCACATTCACCTGCCAAACCGCCCGCTTGGTCGTGGGAGGTTGTAACGGTGATTTTACCCGCCGTGAAAACGTTTGTCACGGTTGAATTGTGAATTTCACCTGCAATAACGCCGGAGCGAACACCTTGACTGTTTTCGACTTCGGCACCTATAACACCGAAGTTTTTGAGCGTTGCACCGTAAGTGCGGCTGAAAAGTCCCGTTTCGTAAGTGCCCGTAAGCTTAACATTCAAATTACGGATTACGTGATATTCGCCGTCGAAAGTTCCCTCATAGCGCACGTTGTTGCTCTTGTCGGCATCGGAATACTGACCTATCGGCGTCCATGCTCTGTTT
>CAYXMB010000109.1:0-5366 GCA_964466085.1 uncultured Ruminococcus sp. | reverse complement strand
TGCGGAAACGAATTTAACATTGTACCACGTATCTACTTTAAAATCGTAAGCAAGTGTTTTCGTCGTTACACCTACGCTCGACAACGTGAAGGAAGGAGCGTTGGAAAGGTTGTAACAACCTACGTTAGCTTCGGCGTGGTCGAATCTGATGTCGAGTTCAACCGTGCTCGAAGGGTCTGCGAACTTTACGGGGTGCCATGACTGACCCTGCGGGAAGTTCCAGAAGTGATTCTCTGTCGCATCGTCCTGAGATACGATTCTGTCTGCCGCAAATGCACCAAGCGCAAGCGAGGAGCAAAGCATTGCAATCGTAAGGACAATAGCTAAAAGCTTTTTCATTATAGAATTACCTCCATAAAATATTTGGTATATTTATTCTATCACTTATTGCACAAATTGTCAACACTAACACTTGATTTTTTTATAAATATTTTCGGCAATAAAAAAGCAAATCGGCGAAAAACAGCCCTCAAACGGCGTTTGACACAATATACGGTGTTTCGAGTTCTTCCCTACACAAGAGAAACTCTTTTTTCGGAAGAATTCACACATTCGGCGATTTTTCTTTGGTTTTTTAAAAGAAAATCCGGAAATCGGAAGAACGTCCCGACAGTTCACCGCATATCTTACACATATATAATATAATATGAAGCTTTTTAAACCCGTATGATTCGGGTTATTTCAAAGAGGAATTGCGTCCGAACATGTCAAAAAAGATATTTTAAAGATACTGTTGCGGATTAAGCTTAAAGTTCCGTCTTCGACGGCGAAGTTGCGTTCGGAGATTCAAGAGTTCTCAAAGCACTTTTAATCTCCGAACAAAATAAAAATTTTCAAATTGAAAGACGGCCGAAACGGATTTTGCTTCGGCCGCACTTTTTCAAGCCGATTTCAATCGGCGTTGAACACGTATTTATCAAGCCTTTCAAACGCTTCTTTTACGCGAAGAAACGGCAATGCGAGATTCATTCGGATATGGCACGGGCCGTTGAACATTCTCCCGTCCTGAACGGCAACCCCGACGTCCCAGCACGCTTTTTCGACTTCCTCAATTGTTTTTCCGTGCGCAAGACACCATTCTGTGCAGTCGACAAAAAGCATATAAGTCCCTTCGGGCAACGAAACGTCGACACCGTCGAAGTGCTCTTTTATATATCCGACGGCATATCCGACGTTTTCGGCAAGGACTTGCCGAAGCTCGCAAAGCCACTCGGAGCCTTCCGTACCGTATGCTCCTATCAGGGCGTGCATCGACAGCACGTTCATCTCGTTATAGTGAGAAAGGGATGCTTCCTTTTCAACCCTCTCCCGAAGCAGTTTGTTATATATTATACGGTAACTTCCGACAAGTCCCGCAAGATTGAAAGTTTTCGACGGAGCATACAGCGCAACCGTGCGTCGGCGCGCGTTTTCGTCAACCGACTGAAACGGAATGTGACGCTTTTCCGAAATTATTAAATCCGACCATATTTCATCGGATACGACATACACGTCGTGTTTCTCGAAAATTTCGGACACTCGCTCAAGCTCCCACCTTTCCCACACACGTCCGCAAGGATTGTGCGGGGAACAAAATATTGCGGCATGAATGTTGTTCTCGGAAATTTTTCTTTCCATATCGTCGAAATCCATTCGCCAAATGCCGTTTTCGTCTTTAACAAGCGGTGAATGCACAATACCGTAGCCGTTGTTTTCAAGGCAGTGCGTAAATCCGATATAGGTAGGCGAGTGAACAAGCACCTTGTCACCCCGCGAGCACATCACCCGAAGTGCGCTTATAACTCCTCCCAAACGCCGTTTTCATATCCTATATGTTCACGGCGCAATCCGTTTACTCCGTTTCTCGTCTCATGCCAACGAATAACAGAGTCGAAATATTCGTCACTCGGCGAAAAGTAGCCGTATGCGGGATGGCTTATTCTCTCCTCCATCGCCTTGACAACAGACGGTGCAGTCGGGAAATTCATGTCGGCAACCCACATCGGGATTACATCGAATCCCTCTTTCGGTGCATCGGGCGCAAAACCGTCGCCGCATCCTACCGAATCAATCGCTATGGCATCTTTTCCCTTTCTGTCCATTACCGACGTGAAATCGTATTTCATTTTGCAATACCGTTCCTTTGCTTTTTTTACATTTTACCATATTCGAAACGTTTTTTCAATGTCCCCGAAGCTTTTTATATTTGGCATTGACATTTTTGCGTTTTTATATTACAATATAAAGGAATAATAATGCCTTGATACGACCGATTTTTTCGCCGCATCGGGCAAAAAGAAAGGCAACAATATGGACGACAAAAGAATCTCCGAACTTCGCAAAATCGCAAATGAAGTTCGTATCGGCATCATAGATGCGGTATATTCGGCAAAATCAGGGCATCCCGGCGGTTCGCTTTCCGTTGCGGATATTCTCACTTTCCTCTATTTCGAGGAAATGAACATCGACCCCGAAAATCCCGACGCTCCCGACAGAGACAGACTCGTGCTGTCAAAAGGACACACTTCTCCCGCCCTCTATTCGGTTTTGGCTCACAGAGGATATTTCCCGGCGGAAGACCTTAAAACTTTCAGAAAAAGCGACAGCTATTTGCAAGGTCACCCCGACCTCAAGAAAACACCCGGAGTCGATATGACGACAGGTTCTCTCGGTCAGGGAGTTTCGGCCGCTTGCGGAATGGCTCTTGCCGCAAAACTCGACGGTTCCGAAAGACGGGTATGGGCTGTGATGGGTGACGGCGAAAGCGAAGAAGGACAGGTATGGGAATCGGCAATGTTCGCATCTCACTACAAGCTTGATAATCTTTGTTACATTCTCGACTGGAACGGACTTCAAATCGACGGTCCGATAACGGAAGTTATGAATCCTACGCCTTACAAAGAAAAATTCGAAGCTTTCGGCTTCAACGTAATCGATGCCGACGCTCATGACTTTGAATCGATTGAAAAGGCAATATCGGCGGCAAAAGAACATAAAGGCAAGCCCTCCGTAATTATCGCAAAGAGCACGAAGGGTAAAGGCGTCTCCTACATGGAAAACCAAGTGTCATGGCACGGCGCCGCTCCCAACGAGGAGCAGTACAAGCTTGCAATGGCAGAGCTTAAGGCATAAGGAGGTCTCGAAATGGCAGACAAAACGGCAACACGCGAATCTTATGGCAAAGCTCTGGTTGAGCTTGCGGAAAAATATGAAAATCTGGTCGTTCTCGACGCCGATTTGGCGGCGGCAACAAAAACCGGCATGTTCAAAAAAGCTTATCCCGATAGATTTTTCGACTGCGGAATAGCCGAAAACAATATGATGGGCGTCGCAGCGGGTCTTGCTCTTTCGGGCAAAATCCCTTTCGCAAGCTCCTTTGCGATGTTTGCGGCAGGCAGAAGTTTCGAACAGGTCAGAAACTCAATAGGATATCCTCACGTCAACGTTAAAATCGGCGCAACGCACGGCGGAATTACCGTAGGCGAAGACGGCGCAACGCATCAATGCTGTGAAGATTTCGCACTTATGAGAGTAATACCCGGCATGGTCGTTATGTGTCCCGCAGACGACACGGAAGCACGCCAGGCGGTTGAGGCGGCAATCAATTACAAAGGACCCGTTTATATCCGTTTCGGCAGAATGGCGGTACCTGCCGTACACTCCGAAAATTACAAATTCGAAATCGGCAAAGGCTCCGTTTTGAGAGACGGAACCGACGTTACGATTATCGCAAACGGCGTGGAAGTATCGGAAGCTCTCGACGCCGCGAAAATGCTTGCAAGCGACGGAATAAGCGCAGCCGTAATCAACATGGCGACAATAAAGCCTCTCGACACGGAGCTTATCCTCGAATACGCAAAGAAAACAGGCGTCGTGGTAACGGCGGAAGAACACTCCGTTATAGGCGGTCTCGGAAGCGCCGTTTCGGAATTTCTCTCAGAAACTTGCTCCACACCCGTTCTCAAGGTCGGAGTAAAAGATACTTTCGGCAGAAGCGGTCCCGCAAAGGAACTTCTCTCGCTCTTCGAACTCGACTCAAAAGCCATTTACGACAAGGCAAAATTTGCGCTTGAAGCTAAAAAAGCTTAAATCACACGGCAAAAAACCGAGTCGGCAGCCGACAAAGTGCATACGGCTCGGTTTTCATTTTTAAAAAAACTCTCGGCAAACACCGAAAGCAAAGCGACGAAAGCAGGATTATTATGGATACGAAAGAATTACTTAAAATCACCGAAGTTGCGGGAAGGCTCAAAGATGTCACAAGGCATTGTTATACTCCCGGCGGGAGAAAGGAAAGCGTTGCGGAACACACTTTCAGAATGACTTTGATGGCGTATTTCGTAAAAGACGAATTTCCCGACGCCGATATTAACAAGGTGATAAAAATGTGCCTTATTCACGATCTCGGAGAAGCTTTCACGGGAGATATTCCCTCTTTCGACAAAACAAAAGAAGACGAAATAAGGGAGGAAACCCTTTTGTTCGACTGGGTTTCGACTTTACCCGAACCGTATTCGTCGGAAATGAAAGCGCTTTACGTTGAAATGGCAAAACTCGAAACGCTTGAAGCGAAAATTTACAAAGCTATGGATGCAACGGAAGCGGTTATTTCACACAACGAGTCAAGCCTTTCGATGTGGAGCGAAAACGAATTCGCTTTAAATCTCGTATACGGCGAGGACAAAACCGAATTTTCCGAATATCTCACAAAGTTCAGAGCGCTTTTAAAAGAAGAATCCGAAAAGAAAATCGCAAATTCCGAAAAATAAAGTGCTTTTCGAAAAGCCCGATGACACGTTTCATCGGGCTCATTTTATCGGGTTTTCCGTTTCTTCGCTTTCACTTGAAGATGCGTTTTGCGAAATTCGGTTAAATATTCAAATACCCAAAATTCTTGCGGCTTTCAAAACGGCGATTTGGGTTTTGGCGTCGGTGATTTTGCCGCTCATAACTTCTTCGACAAGCTCCGACAAGGGCTTTTTCTCGACTCTCAAAAATTCATCCTCGTCAAGGTGCTGTTTTCCGAAATGAAGCCCTCTTGCAAGGTACATCGTTATTTTTTCGTCGCTGTATGCCGCAGCGGGATAAAAAACACCCATATCGGTCCAGCTGTCAGCCGTAATTCCCGTTTCCTCAAGAAGTTCCCGTTTTGCGGCGGAGAGCCTGTCCTCGTTTTTGCCGTCGAGTTTGCCGGCGGGTATTTCGCATATAACTTTTCCCACAGGGTATCTGAACTGTCTTTCGACAATAACTTCGTTTTCGTCGGTCACGGGAATAATGCATACGGCGCCGACATGACGAATTATCTCCCTTGTAGCTTCGCTTCCGTCGGGAAGCACTACCGTATCGACGAGCACGTGAAGTATCCTGCCGTCGAATATTTCCTT
>CAYXMB010000108.1:0-5389 GCA_964466085.1 uncultured Ruminococcus sp. | reverse complement strand
AAAACCGGAAACAATGAAGCTTTCCTTATCCTCATCTACGTTGAACCGGTTGAAAACGAAGGCAGCTTGAAAATTGTTTACTGGGATGACAGCACAAACGCTCAAATCAACCTGAGTGATATCCTTGTCAATGTAAAGAGCGGTATTACGTTCCTTAACATTGAGCAGGATAGCGAAGTAAAAGTCGGAGAATTCACGTTAGATGACAATGCGACAATTGAAAACTCGGTCGGGACGAAGCGTGAGATAAACAAAAATATTACTATCATTGACGGTATTGCGGCAAACTACAGGAGCGGTATTTATGAGTACATTTCCGCCGACATTTCCGAAGACGAAAAAACTCTAACGCTTCACTATAACATTAAAACGATTGAAAAAATCGCAACTTATGTTGTTGACTTCGGATTACCCGTTACAATTCCCGATATTCTTAAGTCTCTGGAAATCACAGATTACAGCACGGTAAGCTATTTCGGCGTCAGCGTTGCCGGCGGTCTCAACCCTACCAAAGGCACATACGGAGAAGTTGTAATTAAACAACAGGAAAACTATGATTATTCAATCACATACTCTTTGGAGAAAATGCTCGATTCCAAAATTACAATTCCCGTATATTATACAGTAAATGGTTCGAAACAACTGGTTTCGGGTATCGATATCATCCCCGCATCGACTGTTTACTATGAAGACAGTTTCGCATCGTTCACGGACGGCGCCGGTGCGGCTTCCGAAGCCGAATGGGAGACTGTGACCGACAGTACAGAAACCAGAGAAGCGCAACAGGCTCTTTCCGAGCTCGAAGCCGGAGATAGATATGGATACGATAAAGCTTACGAAAACTGCACTGAATTTTCAATGGGCTCTGCAAAGAAAGTAACCGTAACGCAAAAGATGGCAGAGAATTGGAACAACAGTTCCGACTCCGCATGGCCTACGGCAACATTTACCTTTAAGGGAACGGGATTCGATGTAATTTCGCTTACCAACAATGATTCGGGTGTGGTCATTTACACGGTTGAAAATGCCGATAAATCATACAGCAAGTCATATTTCGTAAACAACTATTACGGTTGGAAGTATGCGGATGGTAAATGGGTCGAAACCGAAAAAGACGTTGAAAATGCGATTTATCAAATTCCCGTAATCAGAGTCGACGATCTCAAATACGGTACTTATACCGTAACGCTCACGGTTTCTTACGGTGAATATTTCGATAAGACGGGTGACGAAGCGTACTCATTCTGGCTTGATGCCGTAAGAATTTACAATCCTCTCGGAAAAGATTATGAGGACTATAAGAAGGACAACGAAGGATATCCTCAATTTATCGAGCTTCACGATGAGCTTGCAAATGGAAATGCAAGCGGCACTTGCACGATAGAAGGAAGAACAGATGCGTCGATTGCCGAATATAAAGCTATAGGTCCGAACCATGAAGTTTATCTTGCGAAAGACCAAACTCTTGCGTTTAAACTTGACGTTAGCGAAGGCGGCGACATAAATAATGTCGATAAGGTATTCCTTGCCGCAAAATCGCTTGGCGGACAAGTAACATTCAAACTCGGTGATGCGACAAAATCGACCGATGTAAATACTGCAACGGATATGTATTATGACATAACCGAATATGCGAAAGATGAAGACGGATTCAACGTCATCACCGTAACGAATACGTCGGATAATCTTTTGTCGCTGACTTACGTAAAAGTAACGTTTACAAAGAGTGGCGAGAAGGTTGACATGAGCATGGGAGAAGCCGATAAAGTGCTGGCTGTATATGCCGTTCGTGCGATGTATGCCGCAATGGAAGCTGCCGAGAATGTATTCGAGCCGGAACGCTTCGAAGCCGCTTATGCAAAAGTCGGAAACACGGTTAAAGTCACCGTCAGAACATCGACCGATGTTTCGGCGGTTTCGGTGAACGGCGAGAAAGTAACGTCTTACAAGACGAAATACGATTTCGCATCGAAAGAATACTACCGTGAATTCACTTGCACCGACAAAACGTCGGACGGTGCGGAATATACGGTTGTCGCAGTAGATGCAAACGGAGTTGAAAGCGAGCCTATTGCGGCTGAAGAAAACAATGCTTTCGGTTATATTCAGAATTTGCTTAATATAATCGGCAAGTGGTTTTGAAGGGAGAGTGTAATATGAAAAGACAGTATGTTAAACCCGATTTATCATTTGAAAGTTTTGAAATGAGCTCTAATATCGCATTGGGTTGCGGTAAATCGGCAGGCTACAGCGTTCAAGATTGCAATGGCAACATAATTCCCGGCTTATCCGGCACATTGTTCGATCAGGGAATGGGCTGTACAATTTTTCCCGATGATAACGGCGTTTGTTATCAAACGGTAAGTGACGATCAAAGAATTTTCGCTTCATAACTGATTTTTGCGGGGGCCTTTCGAACCGTTTTTGAAAGGCTCCCGCCTTTGTAAAGACAATGTGTTAAATCAAAAGAGGGGAGAGCGGTTTTGGAAAAATATTATAAATTCGCAAATTGCGTATTTAAAGTGCGCTCCGATGTTCCCTTTGAGACAACGGGCGTTTGTTCCGCTTTCGAATGTGAAAAAAGCAAGCCTTGCCATACGATTGAAATTTCCTATTCCGACGTCATGCCCGAAGTGCCGAAAGGTGTCATGAAACAGGGTGTTACCCGACGTTGGCACGGTGAGGACGGTCGGCATGTGTTTGCGCATTACAGCGTCTCGAAAAAGCCGACTTTTCATTATGCCGTCGGGACAAAGGAGAAAACGGAACTTGTTTTTTCAAAGCAGTACGAAGGGATTGTCGGGCCGCTTCGCATTTTCGAGGCGGCGGGGCTTTTCGAAATTTTATCGGGATTTGCAATGTCGGTGCTCCACAGCTCTTATATAACGTTTGACGGACGTGCGATTCTTTTTTGCGGCGAAAGCGGTGTCGGAAAAAGTACTCAGGCACGTCTTTGGGAAAAATACAAAGGTGCATTCGTTGTGAACGGTGACAGAGTGCTTATCGACACGAAAGATATGAGTGCCAACGGAATTTGCTATTCGGGCACGTCGGGCATATGTCACAATGTGACATCTCCCGTTGCCGCCGTTGTGATTCTCGGTCAGTCACCGAAAAATTTCATTCGGCGTGCCGGTGCGACGGAGGCTTTCAAAACTCTGCTTTGCCAAAGCGCATATTATCCGCATGACGCAAAATCCGTGTCCGTCGCAACGGAAACGGCGGCGAAAATCGCATCCTCCGTTGCGGTTTACAAATTCGACTGCACACCCGACGAAAGTGCCGTTTCGGTGCTTTTTCAAAGACTTAAGGAAGACAGGTTGATTTAAATGGAACAGAGCATAGAACCCCGTGTCGTAACGGCGCTCCACGCAAAGGCGGCGAAAAGCGGTGTACCGCTTGCGGGCACTTTCGAGCTGACGCCGAGATGTAATTTCAACTGTAAAATGTGCTACGTTCACATGAGCGAAAAAGAGCAAATGTCGCAGGGGGCGGAGCTTTCCGCCGACGAATGGCTTGAAATCGCAAGATGTGCCCGAAAAGAGGGAATGCTTTTTCTTCTTCTGACGGGAGGGGAGCCTCTTTTGAGGAGCGATTTTAAATATCTCTTTTCGGAACTTAAGAAAATGGGATTTATGATTTCGATAAATTCGAACGGCTCGCTAATCGACAACGAGTGGATTGAATTTTTCAAAAAAGAACCGCCTTTCAGATTCAATATCACCCTTTACGGCGCATCGGACGAGACTTACGGCGCTCTTTGCGGCAACCGTTCGTTTGAAAGAGTTTTCGAAAATATAAAAGCGCTCAAGGAAATCGGAATCGGCGTTAAGATAAACGTATCCTTAACGCCTTACAACGCATGCGACCTTGAAAAACTGTACATGCTCTCTCGTGAGCTTGAGACGCCCGCAGAGGCGGCAACTTACATGTTTCCGCCCGTAAGACGGGACGAGAGCAGAATCGGTGAAAATGACCGCTTCTCGGCGCTTCAGGCGGCAAAGTACGGCGTTATGTGGGACAAACTTCGCTTTGACGAAGAAACATTCGAAAAACGTGCCGAAGCCATGAAAAAAGGCATGGAGTGCGACAGAGGCGATGCGTGCGAGGGCACACCCGGCGAGAAGATATCGTGCAGGGCGGGCAGGAGCACTTTTTGGATAAACTGGAAAGGGGAAATGACCCCTTGCGGAATGATGACGGCTCCCTCCGTTTCGGTGAGAGACGAGGGCTTTTCGGCGGCGTGGCGAAAAACTAAGGAAAGCACCGAAGAAATAAGGCTTCCCGCAGAATGCGGAACGTGCGACGTTCGCCATGCGTGCCATGTTTGCGCCGCAATGTGCCAAACGGAAACCGGGCGCTTTGACGGAAAGCCCGAATATATATGCGAGATGACAAGAGAGACCGTTCGTGCGACGGTTGAATCAAAGAGGAGCGGAAAATGAAAATTTTAAAACAACTTGTCAAGAGAAAAATTTTAGACGAAACTCTGCTTGTTCCCGTCGGGGACTCGTCCCTTGACGTGAAAGGTCTTATAACTCTCAACGAGACGGGAGAGCTTCTGTGGGACGTCATGACAGGCGGTGCCGAAAGCTTCGGAGAGCTTGCCGCCGCACTCGTCGAGGAATACGACGTTTCAACGGAGGCGGCGCTTGCCGATGCGAAGGAGTTTGTTTCAAGGCTTGCCGAGCTCGGAATCGTGAAAGAATAATTCAAGGGGCTGTTTCAATGCTTTTTTCGGAGCATTCGAAGCGGCCTTTTTATATTTTGCGGAAAAATTTAATTATTTAATGTGGAAATGAGACCGATAATATGGTATATTATATTGAAGAATTATATTATAATGAGAAAATATGCCAAAATGAGAAAAGACCCTAAAAGTGAGGCTGAAATGAAAAATAAAAATCCAATCGCCGAAAAAGATTTCGCAAACGGCGAATATATGGCGGAGGTCAAAGACCTTGTGAAGCGTTACGGCACGAATTACGCTTTGGGCGGTATATCATTCGGAGTTAAAAAGGGCGAAATCGTCGGATTTCTCGGTCCCAACGGTGCCGGAAAATCGACTGCGATGAATATTCTGACGGGATTTTTGTCGTGCGATTCGGGAGAGGTTAAAATCGGCGGAATCGATATTTTAGACGACCCCGACCGTGCGAAATCCATGATAGGTTATCTTCCCGAAATACCGCCTCTTTATCCCGATATGACCGTATCGGAATATATGGAATTTGTTTATGAGCTGAAAAAATGCCGTCTTCCGAAAAAAGCTCACCTCGAAGAAGTTTGCAAGGTGACGAAAATTTACGAGGTGCGGGACAGGCTTATCGGCAACCTTTCGAAAGGATACAGGCAGAGAGTGGGTATCGCTCAGGCGATAGTCGGTGAC
>CAYXMB010000107.1:0-5414 GCA_964466085.1 uncultured Ruminococcus sp. | reverse complement strand
CGGGTTCCGCATTTTCAAGAGTGAGATGCGGGTCATTTACAGCCTCGTGATCGTTGTGGCTCGTTTCTTCGGGTACGTCCTTATGTTTTCCGCACGACGTGATACTCAAAATGAGGACAATTGCCAAAATGAGCGATAGAAATTTTATTGTTCTTTTTTTCATGTTAACTCCAAACGCCGAAAAGCACCTCAAAGGGTGCTTTCGGTTTTTATTCGCCTATAAGTCTTGTCAGCCAAATGTAGCCGAGCTGAAAGGCTTCGGTAATTCCTTTTTTAAATTCCTGTTTGTATATTTTTTCGTGTGTTGCGAGTTTTTCGTCGGTGCAGACTATCTGAACGAGAACCATATCGGGAACCGTCTTTCCGTCAACCTCCGTCTCACTCATAACAGTCAGGCAAAGGACGTATTCGTCATCCATGTTGCCGTAGCAGATCGTGTTGTTCTCTCTTACGAGAGGTCTGCCTTTATACATCAAATACTTACCTTTCACGGTAGCTTCTTTAAGTACGTCGTTTATATTTTCCGCCATGTTAAGCCATCCTTTCGATTTTTACTTTACCATTTTACATTAATACGCAAAGAATGTCAAGTGTTTTGAAATCAGTTCTTCTCGATAATCTTTAAATCTTCCGGAAGAACACCGCATTCGACGTAAACTATTTCGCTTATCTGCGCCACCTCACTCGGAGTAAGCCCTTCGGTTTTCACGATAACACTCGCAGTGTCACCGTTGACGACCGCAAGGCATTCGTCGAAGCCTTTTGAATTCATGAGAGCTTCGATATCGGCTTCACGTTCTATATCGTGAGCGATTTGCTGCATATCGCTGTATGCTGAATTTCTGACGTCTTCAACGGCGCTTTCATTGTCGGCAACGGAGGATAAAACCTCCATTGCTTCTTCTCTTGCGCTTTTTCGGTTGAGAATTATATTTGAAAAATAATCCGCAATGCTGACTTCTTCGGCGTCGCCGTCAAGATACGACGCAACGGGAGCCAGCTTATCCGTAATATCGCCTACCGTAACGTCGGAATCTTTCATCAAAATAAAATTCAAAACAACCGCCGTTGCAATCACGACAACCGCCATCAGTGCAATTATCGTTCTCTTACCCGCCTTTTTCACGGCATTTTTGGCTTTTGAGCCGATTTCTTTAAGTTTCATAATTGCCTCCGTAAATTTATGTATTGAAATTATATGCCCGAAATAACGGTTCAATGACCGTATCCGAGAACTTTAACGTGACTTATCGGAATTCCGAGAATTGCCGAAATCATTTCCGACACTTCCCTTTTCACTTTTCCGGTATCTCCTCCGGTACATACTATCCCGACACCGCTGACGGAACGATGTTCTCCGTTATCCGACTGCGTTCTAAAGTAAGATTTCTCCTCGTCCTCATTCGAAAAACTCACCATTACGTAAGCTTTATCGATTCCGTCGATTTTTTCGCAAATTTCGCATAACCTTTGCTCAAGAATTTCTTCCTCGCTCAAATCTTTCGTTTTATCTCCGTTTCCGAATAATGCGCTCAAAAGCAAGACGGCGCAAAGAATCAGGACGGGATAAACAATGCTTTTCTTTCCGTTTTTGATAATATCGGTGATTTTTTTCATTTTTCAAGCTCCTTATAACCGACAGCGACGTTTTCGCAAGAGGTCAGCTCCTTAACCGTGTTTTCGATTTTGCTTTTGTTTCCCGTCGGGACACTCACTCTTATTTCCTCGATTTTAACGTTTTCTTTATCCGAAACATCAAGAGAGCATTCGACTTTCGCATCAAGCGAATATATTTCGAAAATCGCTTTTTCAAGGGAAACACAAATATTTTTCCCGGCTTCTGCAATTACACTGTCATAATTTTCACCTGCCGATTCTTCAATTTCGAAAGTTTCGGGAAGTGCGAAATCGCCGTTTGCAAACGGAATTATAATAACCGATATAACACATACCCCGAAAGCGAATTTAATAATTTTGAAATATCGGCTTTCTTTGAGGAAAAGGCAAATAAAAGAGCAAATCGCAAGTAAAACAAAAACTTCGGTCATGCGGCTACACCTTAATGAACAAAACAAGTCTCAGAATAAACAGAACGGCGGACGAAATTTCACATGCCAATATTCCCGCCGAAACCGACAAGAGCGACGACGTGATTTTCGATTGAGCAGGGGATATTATATCCGACACGGCATTTGCAACGGCAAGAACGGCATATGAAAAAGCGGATTTGAGAATATACGGTAAAGTTACGCCGACAACGGCGCACACCGCCATTATTCCGCACGTGCTTTTAATATACGAAAAACCTCCCGCAACGTACCCGACGGCGTCACCGAGCGCTCCGCCGACCATCGGAACGAATGAACCGACGGCAAACTTTACGCTTCTGAGCGCAACGGAATCGGCGGCGGATGAAAGTGTGCTTCTGAGCGAAAGGAAAAATCCGCAAATACTTACGGCACTTACCGTTGAAAATGTTGAACACTTGCCGAAAAAAGCGCCGATTTTACCGCTTTCGTCGCTTATTTGCGAAAGAGGCACTACCGCAAGCGAAAGGGAAAGAAGCGGCAGTGTAATGTTCTTAAAAAGATACTGGCAAAGTGTAATAACGACTTTCGAAGAATATCCCGACAGTACAGCCGACGCCGCTTTTTGACCGCTTATAAGAAGCGATGCCTCAATGGGAATCAAAGCACTGCACGTTTCGGACAATTGCGTTATCATGCTGTTTGCGGCGAAAATATCGACAATGCCGTTTTGAAATACAAAAATACAAAACGTAACTCCTATTGCGAAATTACACGCATCGGTCGCAACGGTACTTTTCGAGAAAGAAGTGAAAAGTCCCGACAAAAGAAGCAATGCGATAAGTACCGATGCATTGTTTACGCCGTAAGAAACAAACTCCGAAAATTTTTCTTTGATTAAATCTATTACCCCGTCAACGCTTTTTTCTTTACCCCGAAGAGCATTTTCGTATTCTTCGGTATAGTCCCGTTCTTCGCTCTCGGAACCGACCGTAATTATGTCCTTCGAAAACGACGGAAAAGCGGCAAAAAGAAGAAAAAAAGCAACTGTAAAAAGACACAAAACACGTTTCACGGTATAAGCCCCACAGCATACGAAACAAGAGACTTAAACTGCGGCATTACGGTAACCAATATCGCAACTCCGACCGACAAATTCACGCACTTCGCAAGCGTCTCGGAGGCTTCCGAACAGATAAGACCGGAAATTTCCCCGACAAACGAAATACCGCAGACTTTAAGCACTGCGGATACGGTACCGCCCTTGCCGCTTGACGAAAGATTTTTCACGTATTCCAAAGGTTCTTTTATTGCCGATATTACGAACGCAAAGCAAATAACAACAGCCGCAACGGGAATCAGAAAGGAATTCTTCGAATCCGCACTTTTCTGCACGGCAAGAAGAAGCGCCGCCGCAATCATCGCACCGCATATTTTAATCGCATCGTTCATAGGCCGAACACATCCTTCAAAGCTCCGATAAGCCCTTCGAGTTTTGCGATGAGCATTACAAACACAATCACGATTCCGACAACCGAAAGCATTACGGCTTGCTCGTCCCGACCGCTTTTCGAAAGAATTTGGCACAGAACGGAACATATAAGACCGACTCCCGCTGTTTTTAAAAGTAAAGAAATATCCATATTCACCTCACTAAATCAGAACGATAAACGCCACAACCGCCAAAAACAAGGGGAAAATCACTTTAAGGCCGTTTTCTCTTTTGTTTTTCTCGATTTCTTTTTCCAGAGCGTCTTCCAATATACCGCAAAGTCTCTCGCAGTTCATAACCGCTTCGGGAGCGCTTGATGACATGATTTTTCGGCATATTTTATCCGCACCGACACCCGGAGACAAAATCTCAAGCGACTTTGCGATATCCTCTTCATCCTTTCTAAGATTTTTTCCGTCGAAAGAATTTACGATATCGGAAACAGGCGTTGCGAAAAGATTTATCTCTTTTAGCATATGACGTGCAAAACGAAGTGCCTCGTCTCTTTTTTCGACTTTTTCACGCCCGTTTGAAAACTCGAAAAAAGATACGGAGCAAAAGAAAGCCGATATCAAAAAAACAGTTGCAATATGCATTTTCACTCCTTGAAGTTAAATTCAATGCCGCAGGGCTTCTTCATAATATCGCACAGAACGAATTTTCCGCATTCGGACAGTGCTTTCCATGTTTCCGACTTTGAAAAACTCTCGCTTGTCCCATGAGCGCTTGCGACAAAACACACGCCCGACAAAGCGGAATAAGCGAGCGCCGCGACATCTTCCGAGTTTATTTCGTCGGTAATTATAAGTTTCGGAGAAAGCGTTCGAACGGCAATTTCAATGCCTTTTGCTCTCGGATACCCATGCATTGTGCAAAGTGTCCCCGCTACGGAGTCGGTTGAAATTTCACACCGTGAGTCAATCAAAACGGCGGGCACGTGATACGGTTTTGATGCAATTTCAAAAGCAAATTCACGGAGTGCAGTCGTTTTTCCTCCCGACGGCGGAGCGCATATAACGACGCTTTTTTCAAAACGGTTTTTCACAACGTATTCGCAAAGCACATGCGATGCACCGTAAAAACGTTTCGGTATTCTCAAAACGACACTTGAAATTCCCGTAACGGATGCGATTTTGCCGTCGGATACCGTTGCCCTTCCGATAACGCCCGCTCTGATACCGTCTCTTGATGTTATATATCCCTCTTTAAGCGTTTCGGAATGGGCATACATCGAATTTGAACTGAGTACCCTGAGCACGTAGCCTATATCCTCCGCTTTAACTGCAATCCCGTGCACAAATGCCTCACCGTTTATAACAGTGACAAGCGGCATATCGCACGTGAGCCTTATTTCATCGGGCAATAAAATTTTTTTGACGCTCCAGAAAGACGCCAAACGCGGTGATAGATAAGTTATTATTTTATATTCGTTGATTCTGCTGTCTTGCATTTTTTCGCTCCTTTCACTACATCTTATTGCACGGGCGAAACAATTATGACACGATGACAAAAACAAAACGATTTTACATTCCGAAGTCGCATAGCTTAAATATTTTTGAACAAAGTCTTGATTTTTGACTTTATTTGTGTTATATTATTATCGGATAAAGCGTTTTAGGCGACGCGGGCAATGCGATTTTGTGCGTTTCATAGTGCCGAATTTACGGTATCCCCCTTTTCATCTTCTGTGCTGTTTGCCAAAGGCCTCCTCCTTAAAAAACGGCAGAGAAACCATCATACCCTCATAAAACCTATTCGGTTTAAAAAAGCAAAACAATTTGCTCTCCTTTCAAAGTCATTTTATTTGCACTGCCTGTGTCGCCTTCTTTTCGATTGAATGAAATACGCCGACCTTCGGTTTTCGCAAGGTCGGCATTTCTTATATTCCGATACGG
>CAYXMB010000106.1:0-5423 GCA_964466085.1 uncultured Ruminococcus sp. | reverse complement strand
GAAATATCGGACGTTGCGAATGCGGTGTATGACGGGACAAGCGCAATTATGCTTGCGGGTGAAACGGCGGCGGGTAAATATCCCGTTGAGGCGGTTGCGACAATGGCGAAAATCGCCGAAACGGCGGAAGGAAATATTCATTACGGCAGACAATTCTACAATGCCGAATTTAAAATCAGAAATTCCGTCGACGCAATTTCCCATTCGGCATGTACTATGGCGATTGACTTGAATGCAAAAGCCATAATCGCATGTTCTCTTTCGGGCATGACGGCGAGAATGGTGTCCCGATTCCGTCCGCCGGTACCGATTATAGGGCTTACCACCGATGAGAGAACATGGAAAAAACTTGCGCTTTCATGGGGAGTTATACCCGCTATGTGCGAGAAATTCACTTCTACCGACGTGCTTTTTTATACGGCGAAGAAAATTGCGGAACAGCAACTTCACCTTCAAAAAGGCGACAGGATAGTAATAACCGGCGGAGACACGAACGGAACATCCGGAAATACGAGTTTAATCAAAATTGAAAAAATATAATAAAAAGTGCTTTGCAACGTCGGATTGAATTCGACTTTAAATTGCAAAGCAAGCGATAAACCCCGCCTACGGTGAGCTCTTTAAGAAGTGCTTCCCACAGGCGGGGTTTTAAAATGAAATTTTTTCGGAAAGTTTCCGTATTTGAACACGGGAATTAAATAAACTTACGCTTTTTTCTCTCTTTCGGAATTTTCGATTGCCGTTATTTTATCAATCCTGTTCTGATGTCTGCCGCCCTCGAATTCGGTATCGAGGAAAAGGTCTACCATATCGCAGGCAAGTCCGGGACCGACAACTCTGCCGCCGAGACAGAGAGCGTTTGCGTCGTTATGTGCTCTTGTGAATCTTGCGCTGAAAGTGTCGGAACAGCAAGCGGCACGAATTCCGTTTATTTTATTTGCCGCAATGCCGATGCCGATTCCCGTTCCGCACACGAGAATCGCAAAACGGCACTTGCCGTCAACTACCGCATCGCAGGCCTTTTTCGCATAGTCGGGATAATCGCAACTTTCCTCTGTATAAGTTCCGAAATCGACATATTCGATTTTTCTTTCTTTGAGATGAGATATAATATGATTCTTAAGCTCAAATCCGCCGTGATCGCATCCGAGTGCTATAATATCGCTTTTTTTCATAACTTTTTTTCCTTTTTATAAGTGTTTTTTTGTTTTCTGTCCCGTTAATTTTTCATTTTTTCTTCGCGTTCACGTTCCGCTTGGGGCTTTTTTAAATAAACGGGGGAAAGTGTCGCATAATTCATGGAAGCTTTTTCGTCTTCCGTTGCTTCGAGATATTTTCTTTCTCCGAGAAAAGCGGTGCCGACGGCATTTTGATTTTGAAGCGAAACGGGAGGGACGGCGGTTGCAAAATCCGCATTGTAAGACGTTACGACGTCGGTGCCGTCGCCCGTCAGATATATTTTTTCGCTTTTGCAGTTTGACAGAATTTCGCAGAGCTTTGATACTTCAAGCGTTTCGTCATCGGCAAGACGTGTGACTTTTCCGTTTTCGATTCTGAAAAGAGCACAGTAAACCGTATTTCGTCTTGCGTTTATGACGGGACATACGACGGAATCGATTCCTCTGAAATTTTCCGCCATTGCCTCAAGAGCCGAAACGCCGATGCACGGAGTGTTGTTTTGATATGCCAATCCTTTAACGGTTGCCGTACCGATTCTCACTCCCGTGAATGAGCCGGGTCCTGCGGAAATTGCGAAAAGTCCGATATCGGAAACGGTCAGCGAAAGCGATTTCAGAATTGATTCTATCATCGGAAGAAGGGTTGTGCTGTGAGTATTTCCCGAATTCAAGGTATAATCGGCAAGGGCCTTGCCGTTTTCGGTGAGAGCCACAGTCGCAACTCCCGCCGTGCTGTCGATTGAAAGTACTTTCATTTTTCCTCCGTATCAGTGGTACGTAACGGTTATAAGCCTGTCGTTTTCGCCTGTTTTTTCTATTTTGACATCGACGGAACCTTCGGGAGAAGTTTCTGTCAGATATTCGCTCCATTCGATTATGCAATGACCGTTTTCAACGTATTCCGAAAAACCGATTTCATCAAGGTCGCAATCTTCGCCGAGCCTGTAGAGATCAAAGTGAAAAACAGGTATTTCCTTTGAGCTGTATTCGTTGACTATCGTATAAGACGGACTTTTAACTTTGGACGAAGGGGACAGAACGGAAACAAATCCTCTTGTGAATGCGGTTTTCCCGACGCCGAGCGTTCCCTTGAGCATGACGAAATATTTGCCGTCCTTCCGTGTGTCCGACAGTTCCCGTGCTATGGCCGCACCGATTTTTTCGGTATCCGAATCCGAATGAGAAACAAAGCGCTTTTCTGTCATTGTATTCTCCTTTGCTGTTTTAAGGGACAGGTTTCGATGTGCGAAACCTGTCCCTGGCCCGTCCTGAGGGATTCAAACCCTCGACCAACGGAATCGGAATCCGGTACTCTATTCGCTGAGCTAAGGACGGATACTCTTATAATATATCACATACGCAAATAAAAATCAAGCAAAAACGAAAAAAATACGTTTTGCTTCTTGACAAACGTGAAAAACAGCCTTATAATGTAACTAATGTTACATAACGTACGTTACAAAATAAAAAAGTAAGGAGTAGCTATGCCCAGAAAAGCAAGATATACTAAAGAAGAAATTGCCGATGCCGCTTTGAAACTTGTATCGCAAAGAGGGATAGAAGCTTTATCGGCAAGGGAGCTCGGAGTTGCTCTCGGAACTTCGACAAGTCCCATTTTCACTGTATTCGAATCAATGGAAGAATTGCAGCTTGAGGTTAAAAAGTCGGCAATGCGGCTTTTTGAATCCTTCACTCACAAATCGGACGACAGTATGCCGGCGTTTAAGCGTATCGGTATGCAAATGATTCTTTTTGCGAAAGCGGAACCTAATCTCTACCGTTTTCTTTTCATGTCGCCGAACAGAGAAGTAAAGTCCTTTGACGGTATCTTCGCCCGACTCGGCGACGTTGTCGGCGAATGTCTCGATGTAATTCAAAAAGATTACGGTTTGACTGGGAAAGATGCGAAAGATTTATTTGAGCATACGTGGATTCATACTTTCGGAATCGGCACATTGTGCGCTACGGGTGTATGCGACTTCTCAAAAGACGAGATTTCGGAAATGCTGACTCGGGATTTCACGGCAATGCTCACTTTATTAAAACTTGAAAAAGGAGAAAAATCATGAAAAAGTCGATTTGCGGTGCAAACTGTGCCGAGTGCCCGTCCGAGAAGGTTTGTCCCGGCTGTACCGAAACGAAAGGCTGTCCTTTCGGAAAACAGTGCTTTATCGCAAAATACATATTGACAGGCGGTATTGAAAATTACAATACTTTTAAAAACGGACTTATCGATGAAATCAACGCTTTGAAAATCGACGGGATGGAAAAGGTTTCGGAGCTTTATCCTCTTGTCGGTAATTTCGTGAATCTTGAGTATTTGCTTCCGAGCGGAAATGCGGTGAAATTTTTAAAGGACGATGAGGTTTATCTCGGCGCACAAGTCAAAAATCTTTTCGACGGCAGCGGAAAAACGTGCTTCGGAGTGGTTGCAAGAGAGAATTTCATTCTTATTTGCACCTACGGTGAAAACGGAGAAAATCCCGAACTCGTTTTATACGGAAACAGATAATACGCCGAAAGGTTTGATTTAAATCGGAGCAAAGCGGGAAAAGCTTGCTTAATCATGCGGCGACGGTTGCGACAAGTCGTCGGGAGCCTTGCTCCTTAGGGCTTCGACGGGAGATTATAACTCCCGCCGAAAGTTCGAACGGGACTCGCCGCCCAAAGAGGCGGGGACATTAGCGACTTTGTTATAAATATTATTTTTAAGGAGATTGCTTTTTGAAGAAAACAATCGGTAAAACGGAGATTGTGCGCTGACGGGAGGTCTGCGCAATACGGTTTTCGTGCAAACCTCCCGTGTTGCGGTCAACAATTTTCAGGAGGAAAAACAATGAATAAAAATGACTGTACCATTCGCCTTGAAAGAAAAGATGACAGGCGTGAAGTCGAAAATCTCGTCAGAGAAGCATTTTGGAACGTTTACCGTCCCGGATGCCTTGAACATTACGTTTTGAATAGGATGAGAAATCATCCCGATTTCATTCCGGAGCTTGATTTTGTTATGGAAAAGGACGGGAAAATCATCGGTCAAAACGTGTTTGTGAAAGCGGTTGTTCAAAGCGACGGCGGTGTGAAAATTCCCGTTGCCGCAATGGGACCTATTTGTATCTCTCCCGGATTCAAAAGGCGGGGATACGGTAAAATCCTTTTGGGCCACACGCTGTGCCGTGCCGCCGAATACGGAATAAAAGCGGTTTGCATTGAAGGAAATATCGCTTTCTACGGAAAAAGCGGGTTTGGCTATGCCGAAAAATTCGGAATAAGGTATCACGGATTGCCAATCGGTACCGATGCTTCCTTCTTTCTATGCAAGGAGCTTGAAAAGGGGTATTTTGACGGGATTACGGGAGAATATACTCCTCCCGATTGCTATTTTGCGGACGAGGGCGAGGTTTTGAAATTCGACGAAAGCTTTCCCGTGAAAGAAAAGTTAAAGCTTGACGGTCAACTTTTCGAATAAGCGAAAAGCGTGCGGCAATGTAAATTTGCCTCATTGCCGCACGTGATTTACTTCGATGAATGAAATTTTTAAAATTAAAAGAAAAACGTTATTATCGGCTGAAGCGTCGGTATGTCTTTTGGCATCGTCGGTTGTTTTTCTTCGCTTGACTGTTTTCGGATACGGCAAAATGCACTTTTTGCCTGCCGCTCGGCGGAAATTTCCGTCCGAGTCGGTTTCCCGAATTGTTACACGGAGCATGGCAACTCGAAATAAAAAACGGAAAGGTAATCGGTATGAAAACAATTAACACAATTCAAACCTTATCGAAAATCGGAAAGATATTGAGCAAAATTGTCAATATCTGTTGTATCGTCGGATTTTGCGGTTGTGCCGTCGGAGTTTTTGCTATGCTTATCGGCACGGAAGCACTTAAGATAGGCGGAATAACGTTGCACGGTATTTTACAGACGGAAGCCGGGATAAGCGAGGGCGACGTTTGGGGAGCAATTGCCGTCGGAATAATTCTCTCTGTCGGCGAGTATTTCGTTTCCCGAATGTCTTATCGCTATTTCGAAAACGAATTGAAGGTCGGAACTCCTTTTACTTATGACGGAGCAAAAGAACTTTTGCATTTGGGTATTTCGGTAATTTGGATTCCGCTTCTGTCGATTATTCTGTCACGGATAGCTTGGGAAATTATATCTCAATTTGCGGAGACCGTCGAAACCCTGTCTCTTGACGGCTTTGACAGCGTATTGCTCGGCGTCGTGCTTATTATCGTATCCCTTTTGTGCAAG
>CAYXMB010000105.1:0-5425 GCA_964466085.1 uncultured Ruminococcus sp. | reverse complement strand
CGCAAAATCCGGGAAATACGGTATAATCGGATGTGTTGAATTCTTCATTGGAACAAAGAAAGTCCGACACTGCTTTGAGAGTTGCCGGGAAATATTCGAAACCTATGATATTAGCCTTTATATTTTGCATTGTAATTCCTTTCCCGATAACAAAAATGCTCTGCCGATAAGGGCAAAGCAAGACACACGCATAAGCAGAGTACACCTCTGAATCAATATGTATATATCATCTTGCCGATATCTCTGTATCGTCCTTAAAGATTTCCGTAAATATAATACCACATTAAACCCGCTTTGTCAATGAACCGAGACTTAAAAAACGTCGGATTGTCATGTAAAATATCCGTGCAAAATGCCGAAATTCACCCATCGGCAATTCAAAAAAAGCAAAAGCGCCCGCTCGTTGACCGAGCGGACGCCTCAAAACCGGGATTTGCATAACAAGCGGGTTTCCGTTTTTTCGGGCACGGCACTTTGCATACCCGTTTTTACACCGAATTTCGGCGCTTAATTCTCTTCGGATTTCTCTTTCAGATATTCTCTGTAAAATTTAATACCCTGTTTTAAGAGTTTCAACTGTTCCTGCAAGTAAAATTCGTCTTCGTATAAAGCATAGTGAACGCAGGCACGGACGAAAGTGAAAATCATGGGTCTTACGACGTCGTCGGGAAGACCTATTTTCTTTGCAACGGTTTTGGCGTATTCGGAGTATCTCTCGTTAACGCCTTCGAAGAACTTTTTACCGCTCTCCCTGTATTTCGGGTGAGTGTAAATCTGATACATGAGTCTGTATTTTTTGCCGTGTTTTTTTGCGGTCCAATACGGTATCTTATCGATGAAACGTTCCAAGTCATCTGCGTTTTTCGGTGCTTTCATCATGAAATCGTTTTCGACTTTGCTCATGCAATATTCGGTTGACTGAATAATGAGGTCATCGATGTTCTCGAAATAAACGTAGAGATTTGCCGACGTGCAACCGCAGTTTTCGGCAAGAGCTTTTATTCCCGTACCGTGAAAACCTTTTTCGGCGTAGCACTCGTAGCACTGCTCCATTATTTCGCATTTTCTGTTGTAAATTTCTTCTTTTGTTACAGGTTTCTTTCCCATATAAATCTTCCTTTTTTGCTGTTAGCAATCATTAAGTTTAATTACTATACCATATCACACGGGAAAAATCAACCGTATATTGCACAAATAACGCTTTGTTTACAATTACAGGCCAAAAAAGCTGTATTTACACAAAAATATGTCTTTTAACGTTTAAAAATCATTTTCCGTTTTTATTTTTTATCCCGTCCCAATATGCTTTTGCGGCGGATTCGGTTTTGTTTTCGCCGTATACGTAATATTTTCTGTCCTTCAAATCGTCGGGAAGGTATTGCTGTGCAACGTAATGATCGGGGTAGTCGTGAGGATATTTATATCCCTTAAACAACGGACTTCTCAAATGTTGCGGCACTGTTCCGCCGAGACCGCTTCTTATATCGTTTTGAGCGGCGTGAAGGGCATTATATGCGCTGTTCGACTTCGGTGCGGTCGCAAGCATCACCGTGGCATTCGCAAGCGGAATTGCGGCTTCGGGAAGTCCGAGCTCTTTTGCCGAATCGACGCAGCTTTTCGTAACGACGGCGGCAAGAGGATACGCCTCTCCTATATCTTCCGATGCGATAACCATAAGTCTGCGACAAGGCGAAATGAGGTCTCCCCCTTCGAGGAGCCTTGCAAGGTAAAATACGGCGGCGTCGGGGTCGGAACCTCTTATCGATTTTTGGAGAGCGGACAGCAAATCGTAGTGAACGTCCCCTGCGGCATCGAAAACGCCGGCGGCGATTCCCGGCGTAAACGCTTTGGCGATTTCAAGGTTTACTTTGAAGCCGTCGTCTGCCGAAGCGTATGTCACGGCATTTTCAAGCATTGTCACGGAGCGTCTCACGTCTCCCGCAGCACACCGTGCAATATAGGAAAGCGCTTCGTCGTCGATTTCCGCTTCTTCGGGAGCAATACGCGAGAAAGCTTTTTTAAGATAAGGAAAAAGTTCCTTTTCACTCACGCTTTTAAATTCGAAAACGGCACATCTCGAAAGAAGTGCGTCATATACATAGTAATACGGATTTTCCGTTGTTGAAGAAATAAGAGTGATTCTTCCGTCTTCTATGTATTCAAGCAACGACTGTTGTTGTTTTTTGTTGAAATACTGAATTTCATCAAGATAGAGAAGAATTCCGTTATGTCCCATTATTCCGTCGGCATCGTTTGCGACGGCACGCACGTCCGCAATCGACGCCGTAGTTGCATTTAAATGCCTCATTTCTTTTCCGCTTGCTTTTGCGAGAATACGGGCGGCGGTCGTTTTTCCCGTGCCGGGAGGGCCGTAAAAAATCATGCTCGGAATTTTGCCCGCTTCGGCGAAACGGCGAAGCACTCCGTTTTTTCCGACGAGATGGGTTTGTCCCACCATATCGTCGAAACTTTCGGGTCGTATTTTATCGGCTGCGGGAGAATTATTGCTCATTGCAGTCCCCTTTCTGTTTCAGGCGAAGTAATTTTGTTTTTTAAAGGTGTCGTATGTGCGAAGAAATTACCGTTATCGGAAAGTCCCTAAGATGCATTCTGCCGAAATGGCATAGTGCCGACTGCTCGGCACTGAATCTGTTTTGCGAAGAAATAATTAAAAGCGCCGAAAGTTACGTGAAATCGGATTCTTTTCCGAAAGGAGCGACTTATTCCGTTCGGTACGACAAAGCGGAACTTAAAAAGTCCCGTCTTGTAATTCATCTCTCGCTTCGCAAAGCGACGGGAGACGTCACGGTGAAAACGGTAACGGCACGCTTTCGTCACGGACTCATAGTAAAAATGATGTGCGACGAAAAATGAAAATTATTTACCGACGTGAACATCAAGTTGAGGGAACGGAATTTCGATTTTTTCTTCGTCAAAGCGCTTTTTGACTTTTTCGAAGGTATCGTAGTACACGTTCCAGTAATCGCTTGAGTTTACCCACACGCGAACGGTGAATTTCATGGCACTGTCCTCAAGCGCCGAAAGAACGACTTGCGGCAGCGGGTCTTTGAGAATTCTTTCATCGGATGCGATAATACCGTGAAGAGTTTCCTTCACTTTATCTGTATCGGAGGAGTAGGAAACCGTAAAATCGAAATCGGCCCTTCTCGTTTTTTTCGCCGAATAATTCGTAACGACGGAGCTTGTGATTGTGCCGTTCGGAATTACGGTTTTTTTGTTGTCGGATGTAATCAAAGTAGTGTAATAAATCGAAATACTTTCAACCGTTCCGGAATTGTCCCCCGTCGCTATGAAATCTCCGACTTTGAAAGGACGGGTTATGAGAATCATGATTCCGCCGGCAATATTCGAAAGTCCCCCTTGAAGCGCAAGACCTACGGCAACACCCGCCGAGCCGATTACCGCAACGACAGACGCCATCGGAACGCCGAGATTTGCCGCCGCCGTAATTACAACCAAAACACGGAGTGAGACGGAAACGGCACTCAAAATAAAGCCTCTTGCGGAAGGGTCGACGTGCGACAGAAGCTTCCCTTTCTTCAGTCCTTTCATTATTATATTGACAAGCCACATTCCGACGGCGAGAATAACTATCGCAAGAACGATTTTTATACAGCCGCCGACTATATTGTCGCTCAAAAAAGTTTTTATCCGTTCCATAAATCGGCACCTCCCTCAAATTATTATTTATTTTATCACTCGAAGGAAAAAAAGTCAATAAAATCGCTTCGATATGTTTGACACGGCGTCGATTGAGGTATATAATAAACCTGAAATTCAAATTTATCGGAGAAAAACATGAAATATAAAACCGAAATGCACTGTCACACGTCGGAGGTCTCGAGATGCGCTTTCGAAAACGCATCGGATACCGTTGAAAAATATTTAAAATACGGCTACTCTACCGTCGTTTTGACAAATCATTTGTCGCCTTTCAGCTTCTCCCCCGAAACGGAGAAAAAGAGTTGGAAAGAAAAAATCGACTTTTTCGTCGACGGATACAATAAAGTGAAAGATGCCGCAAACGGCAGACTCAACGTTATTTTCGGCGTTGAACTTCGGCTCAGAGAAGCACCGAACGACTACCTGATTTACGGTATAACGCCCGAATTTCTCTACGAACACGAAGATATTTACGAATTACCTCTTTCGAAAGTATATCCCGATATAGTATATCCCGACTACCTCTTAATACAGGCACACCCCTTCAGAGCATATATGATGATTGAACCTTCGTATTTCGTCGACGGTTGGGAGGTATACAACGGTCACCCGACACAGGTAAGTCACAACGATGCCGTCGAAATTTACGCAAATCATTACCCCGACAAGCATAAAACTTCGGGCTCCGACCATCACGATGCCGACCACTTTCCCGCCGGAGGAATCGAAACCGATTTTGAAATAAAGACGGGAGACGAGCTTTTGAAAGTTATCAGAAGCGGAAATTACGGTTTAATCAAGAACGAGGATATACGTCTCGGCAAAAAAAGATTGTGATTTGAAAAAGTCAAAAATCAAGAAAAAAAGAGATTTCGAAAGAAAAAAAGAGGTTTCAAATTGCTATTTTAAATTTTTTCGATTTTTTTCGAAAAAACTATTGACAATACTCCGACCTTGTGTTATAATCGTCGTGCTTTGAAAAAAATACAACTATTTCAGCGGAGGAAAAATCTATGTCCACATTTATGGCAAAGAGCGAATCCATCGACCGCAAATGGTACATTATCGACGCAGCAGGCAAACCGCTTGGTAAAACCGCTGCTGCCGCTGCTGCCATTCTTCGCGGCAAGATTCACCCCGAATTTACACCTCACGTCGATTGCGGCGATTTCGTTATAATCGTTAATGCCGACAAAGCTGTTCTCACGGGAAGAAAGCTTGAACAGAAGGTTTATTATCATCATTCGGGTTACATCGGCGGTCTTAAAGCCGTTAAGTATAAGGAAATTATGGCAAAACGTCCCGAATTTGCAATGCAGCTTGCGGTAAAAGGCATGCTCCCGCACAACAAAATCGGTGCAAAAGCCATCACTCGTCTCAAGATTTACGCAGGCGCGGCTCACAAGCACGAAGCCCAGAATCCCATTGAGTACGAAGTAAAATTATAAGAAAGGACGGATTGAATAATGTATACAAGCGCAAAACCTTATTTTTACGGTACAGGCAGAAGAAAAAGTTCTGTAGCAAGAGTCCGTCTCTTTCCCGGAACGGGCAATATCACAATCAACGGTCGTGATATCGACGAATATTTCGGACTCGAAACACTCAAGCTCGTTATCAATCAGCCTTTCGGCATAACGGGTACAATGGGTAAATTCGATATCGTCGCAAACGTTAAAGGCGGCGGATTTTCAGGTCAGGCAGGAGCTATCCGTCACGGAGTAGCACGTGCTCTCCTTCT
>CAYXMB010000104.1:0-5506 GCA_964466085.1 uncultured Ruminococcus sp. | reverse complement strand
TTGAGCAGTAGCTCGTCTGGTTTTCATCGTATTTCGGAAGCGGAACGACACCGTAGCCGCTTTCCATATCTTTGAATTCTCTTGTGATTTCGGGTGTGCCCGATGCAAAGAGGGAGTGACCCTTTGCGAAGTAGGAACGAACGAATTCCCATTCGTCGTAGCCTGTCATATCGGCGCCGCTTGATGTAATCGTGTCATGGTCGAAAACGTGGCTTCTGTCGTTAAGAACGTCACGGATTTTCGTGATAAGGTCAACGACTTTCGTTTCGCCGATAGCGAGTGTGTAGAGACCTTCGTCGTCCTTGTTCGTATATCTTACGCCGCAACCGCCGAGAAGTGCGCCTATCGCACCTTGATCTATCATACCGTAACGGTCTTCCTGCGTGAAGGTTGTACCGTCGCCGTCGGTGTCGTCATGAACTGCCATTACCATTTCAAGGTATTTGTCGAGAGTCCATTTGTTGGCTTCAACGAGTTCCTGCGGGTCTTCAAGTGCGTAGTCGGAGATGATTTCGGGGTTGTAGAACATACAGCCGGTCCACGAAAGCTTCGACATTGTGATATCGTTTATTGCAAGGAACGTTCTGCCTGCAATTGTCAAGTCGTCGAGGGATTCGGGACTCCAATATTCCGCTTCGAGGTCGATGTATCCCGCTTCGTCGAGTTCTCTGAAATCGTAGAAAAGACCGTCGGTGATAACGGGACCGAGACGTGAAGCCCATGAGTATACGACGTCGAAAGAATAGTCGCCTGCCATATAGTACTGGTTCAAATCGGTAGCGGTTTCGCCGCCGTTTTTCTCGACTATATTGACGTTGTACTTTTCTTTTGCCGCAAGATTTCTCTTGTATACGGCGTCGTTGGTTGCCGTACCCGTGAGTTCTTCGGCATACAGCCACTGACCGCAATAGTACTCGTTTGTGCTCGTGCTCGAAGTCAGCGTCATGAAGGTGAAGTCTTCGCCTTCGTAGTCAGCACTCTTGAAACGGGGGTCGTCGTTACTTGTCTGTTGGTCGTCGGGTCTCACATATTCTTCTTCTTCGCAAGATGCGAGAACGAATGCGGAGAAGCAGAGACAAACGGCAAGAAGAAGTGCTAAGATTCTTGTTGTCTTCATGTTTTACCTCTCTTATTTAAAATAAAATTTTGATTATTTAAAGCCGCTTTTTTTACGAAGTCGGCAATTTAAAACGGTTTCGGAAAGCTCTTAAATTATTATCGGAGTAGCTCCTATGAGTTTTGCGAAAAATTCAATTTCGCCCGTTGTCGCTCCGTAAATCAGTGAGCTGTGGTGGGTTACTCCGTGACGGCTTATCGTTTCGAGAAATTCGGGAAGCGGCATTTCGGGCTTCATCCATCCTCTTACGCTTCCGACGAAGTTGTCCTCGTAAATCTCCTGCATTTCGACGGGAGCAATGAGCATCGAATACGTTCCTTTGTCGTTTTTGAAAAGGTTTGCGAATATCGCTTTTCCGCCTTTGTAGCATCCGTAACCTACAACGGGATCATCGGCTTCGCCGAAAATAAAGGGGATTTTTTTAAGCTCGTCGTCTCCGCTTGTGAGATTGGGGTTGTATTCCCCCATGTGGCTCAAAAGAAGCGTGTTGCCTCTCCAGTCGGGGCAGAATATTTCAACAAATGCGGCGTCTTTAAAACCTCTGATAAGCGCACCGGTTACGGCCGCCGTGAGAACGTCGCCCTCACCCGCATATCCGATACCTCTTGCCATAGCTTTACAAGCTTCCATAAAAGGCATGACTTCAAGCCCGTTTTCGGGTCTTATTTCTCTGAAGTTAACCGTAAATGCATCAAGATTGTGTTTCTCAATCCATTTTCTTACGGCGAGGCAGTTGCGTGCTGTTTTTCTGTGGGTTTCATCGTCAACCTCTCCGATTTCGACGTAGTGCCCGGCATCGAATTCGATTTCACGGTCGATTTCTTCTTCTGTTACGCTTTTTCTGAGTGACGTGAGTTCTTCTCCGTTTGAGTAAACCGCCTCAACGCCGAATACGTCTTTCAGTTCTTCGTCGGAAATGAGGAAGTCTCCCATGCCGTCGAAACTTCCGCCTATCGTGCCGACTTTCGTTCCTTTAAGGCTTGTAGCGCCGACAGCCGCTTTTACGTATCCCGCAGCTCTTTCGACGACGTCGCTTGACGGGAAGTGTCCCGCCGCAATGGCGTAGGGCTTTCCTCTGCGGCGAAGCATGTTTGTCAAATCCATTACACCGTGAATTCCGTGACAGTAATTGAGCTCGTCGGGCTCCACTGTGGAGGAAAGGTCGTACACTTCGGTCGTATCCAAAATTACAAGCGGCAAGGGGGTCGACGAGAGAATATCTATCGATTCGAGCGACGGTGAATATGCCGCATGCCACGTGACTATAGCATCGACTTTTTCGTCTTCGAATTTTTTAACGGTGTTTGCGAATTCTTCTTTTACGTTGCAAAACGGGCTTCTGACGACGTCGAAGCCGATTTTTTCGAATTGCACGGCGAGTTTTTCGTAGAAAGGTTCCGTTCTCGGTCTTACCGAAAATCCGCAGTCGTCGTAGAGTTTGATGTATAAAGGCAAAAAGCCTATCTTGATTTTTTTCACGGTATCTCCTTTGTTACAGCTCCAGACCGAAAAGGCGGGATGCGTTTTTGTACATGACGTTTTCGACTTCTTCTTTTGTGAGTGCAAGCTCTTCGGCGGCACGCTTGAAGCTTCTGAGCTCTTCGTACATGAAAGTGGTGATTTCCGATGCATCGTCGACTTCTCTCATGTGAGAATCGTTCGATACGTCACCGTATGCGCCTCTCGGCACGACGTTGATGTATTTGCCGTTTTCGACGATTCGGTACATTCTCATTTTGGTAATCGGCATGTCGGAGCCGAACATAAGTCTTTCGCTTCCGACGGCGTTGAGACATGCCGTCATTGCTTCGGTGAGAGTGTTGGCTGTGAAGTCGAACATCATGTTCTTTGTGTTTTTGAGTATATCGAAAGCGTTTCCGATATCTTCCGGAGCATATGCTCTGCCTATATGCGCTATGATAACTTTCGCTCTCGGATATTTTTCTTCGATTTCCATCATCTGAGCTAAGTTAATGGGGTCTCTGAGTCTTAAATTTCTCGGAATATGGAGCATTACGGTTCCGCCGAGTTCATCCATGACTTCGAGATGTTCTTTTGTCAGAAAGTCGAATATCCGAACTTCGGCTGCGGGAATATACGACGGGGAATTGTTGAGGTACGGTTTAATACCGACAAATCCCTTTTCCATAGCCGCTCTTATTTCGTCCTTCGTCGTGTCCCAGTTTGTGCAGAACAGAGCGGGGAGTGAGTGCTGTTTCGCACAGTTCAAAGTATATTCGTTGACCTCGTCAAGCCTGCAAGAGGGCATGCCCATAACGACAGCGCCCACTTTCTTTCCGGGAAACATTTGAGAGTACGACTGCAAAAGGTCGTCGATTTGCAAATCGGGTGCGACCATATGAGGCCACATTACGCATCCTTTTCTGTCTTCGCTCTCCCACCGTTGCATTTCTTCGCGGTAGAGATGAACGTGGCAGTCGATGATTTTCGACGGGAGAAAATCGGAAAGTTCTTCTTCCCATACTTTTTTATCGTAGTCGGTGACGTTAACTCCGAACATAAAAACACCTTCTTATTATAATTATAATATCTCTATTTAAAGATATTACCATACCTTCGGCTAAATGTCAACCGCCGAGAACGCAAATAAATGTGAATTTTACATATTATTAAGAACTTTTAGGCCCTTCCGTTCGGTAAGACGACGGCGTGCTTTGAAAAGTTCCCGACGGGCGGTGTATAATAAAAGGAAAAATCGGGATATCCCGCAAAAGAGAGATATCCCGACGGTTTGTGTTGCTTTTTCGAAAATCACGAAAGAACTTTCGAAAGTCCCGCTTTGTATTTTTCGTATTTTTCGTTGTAGAAATCGGTAAGCGATTTATCCGATACTTCAAGCAAAGAGGATTTCACCATAACTTTGCGGCATTCGGTGTAATCTTTGAAAGCTCCCGAACCGACAAGTGCCGTCATTGCGGCACCGACACAGCACGTTTCGGGCTCGCTTGTCCTGTAAATATCGCATCCGGTAACGCAAGCGACGATTTCGCTCCAGACGTCGCTTCTTGCGGCACCGCCCGTCATCATAAGCTTCGAAATTTTCATTCCCGCCGCTTCAAACTGTTCGAGAACGCAGCGCGCTTCGAATGCGACACCTTCCATGAAAGCCCTTGCGAGGTCGTATCTGTCGTGTTTCAGGGTGAAACCGAGAATCGCACCTCCCGCATCGGGGGCGTTGTGAGGAAATCCGGCACCCGCAACGTAAGGATATACCAAAAGGTCCTTTGCGCTTTGGGCACGGAGAGCGGCTTCACGGTCCATTTGCTTAAAGTCGTCTCCGATAAGATTTTTGTACCATTTCAGTGCGCTTCCGGCACTCACGAGGGACGCCATAGCGCCGAATTTTCCCGCAGGGTGAATGCCGGGGGATATGCGGCTTTCGGTGTAAAGAAGTGCGTCTGTGACGCCGAGAACGACCCATGCGGTACCTGTTGCGAGAAGCATGTCTCTCGCATTTACGGCTCCGCTTCCGAGAGCGGCGCAGTATTGGTCGTGTGCGCCGTTATATACGGTAACTTTTTCGGAAATGCCGAGTGCCGCCGCCGCATCGGGGGTTAAGTTTCCGACTTTTGCGCCGACGGGAAGCACTTTCGGGAGCTTTTCCTCGCCGATTCCGATTTCGTTTAAAATTTCGGTGTCCCATTTGCCGTCTTTTATATTGAAAAGCTGTCTTATCGCAGCATTCGTCGGGTCTGCCGTGAAATTGCCCGTGAGTTTGAAATTTATAAATTCCAAAGTCGACGGGAAGCATTTTGCCGCATTGAATACGTCGGGAGAATTGTTTTTGAGCCAAAGAATTTTTGCGGCGTCTCCCGCAGGAGAGAGTTGCCATCCGCATTTTTCGTAGATTCTTTCGGCACCGATTTTTTTATCCAAATATTCGACTTCCGAAGAAGCTCTCGAATCCATCCATGTCATGACATCGCACAGAGGAGTTCCTTTTTCGTCGACCGCAAGCATGCTTGCTCCCTGAGTCGAAATTCCTATTGCCGATACGTCCGAGAGGTCGTGCTTTTCGCCGATTTCTCTTACCGTTTCGACAACGGCGCACCACCAATCTTCGGCATTTTGCGTGACAAATCCTCCGTCGGTGCTTTTCAGTTCGTATTCTCTGTATGCTCCCGCAAGGACGGCGCCTTCGCTGTTTGCGAGAACGGATTTCGTGCCGGTGGTACCGACGTCAATTCCGATTACCAACATAATTTTTCTCCGAATTTAAATTAAGGGGGACATGCCCCCTTAAAGAATTTATTTTGCCGAGTGGGCTTTGATGATTTCTTCGATTTGCGAAAGAATGTAGTCCGTCGCTTCGTCCGATATGATTACCGGAGGTTTCAGAAGAAGTGCTGGAGGACAGTTGACTTTGTA
>CAYXMB010000103.1:0-5512 GCA_964466085.1 uncultured Ruminococcus sp. | reverse complement strand
GTAGTTGATTATAACGGTGCGATAAATCTTACGAAAGGCGCTCTTTGCGTTTCCGATTACGTAACCACCGTCAGCGAAAAATATGCCGAAGAAATTCTGACTCCGTATTACTCTCACGGTCTTTCTCCGATGCTCGGAAAGTGCCGTGATAAGCTCTGCGGTATCGTCAACGGTATAGACGTTAATTATTATAATCCCGAAACCGATAAATCGATTCGATATCATTACAATTCTTCGAAACTTGAAGGAAAAGCCAAAAACAAGGCGGTACTTCAGGAAAAATGCGGATTTGAAAAGAACCGTTCGATACCTGTAATCGCAATGGTTTCCCGTCTTGCGTCACACAAAGGATTCGATCTTGTCAGTGCGGTTATCGAAGAAATGCTTGAATACGATAACTGTCAATTCGTTCTTCTCGGCACGGGAGATTCGGTTTTCGAAAATTACTTTTCGTCCCTTGCCGAAAAATATCCGAATAAATTCTCGGCAATGATTTTATTCGATAAAGAACTTTCCAAACTTATATATGCCGGAGCCGATATCTTTTTGATGCCGTCAAAGAGCGAGCCTTGCGGCCTTTCTCAAATGATAGCTTCAAGATACGGTACCGTACCCGTTGTCAGAGAGACAGGAGGACTCTATGACACGATTCGCGCTTATAACAAATTCACGGGAGAAGGCAACGGATTTTCATTTGCCAATTACAACGCTCACGAAATGATGGGCGCGTTAAGAGAGGCACTTTCGCTGTTTGCCGACAGAAAAAGCTGGAATCGCCTTGTAAGGCAGGTGATGGCGGTCGATTTCTCTTGGAACGCATCCGCCGAAAAATATATTTCGCTTTATAAGCGTATACTCAACGTAAATAACTGAAATCAATTTAACGGTGAAAAGGGGGATGTTTAAATTGGATTATCAAACAACGGATATCAAAGGAGTGCTTGAAAGAAAGCTTTCGGGTTATTTCGGTACAACGCCGGATAATGCAACCGAAAATCAGATGTACAAAGCGGTTATTCTTTGCGTAAAGGATATTCTCACTCACAAAAGAGGGATTTTTAAAGAGAAAACGAAAAAACAACAGGCGAAAAAAGTTTATTATATGTGCATGGAGTTTTTGATAGGCCCGTCACTTAAGAACAATCTTCGCAATCTCGGCGTTGAAGACGAGTTTCGTCGTGCCGTTTCGGAATTCGGATTCGATCTTGACGCACTTTACGCAAGAGAGCCCGATCCGGGTCTCGGCAACGGCGGTCTCGGCAGACTTGCCGCATGTTTCATGGATTCGCTGACAACGCTCGATTATCCGGCAACCGGTTTTTCGATATGCTACGAATACGGGCTTTTCAAGCAAAAAATCATTGACGGAAATCAGGTTGAACTTCCCGACACGTGGCTGAACGGCGGAGACGGCTGGCTTGTGCCGAGAGGAGATAAAACTTTTTCGGTTAAATTCGGAGGCAAAATTCACGAAAATTGGGAAAACGGGCATTTAAGTATAATTCACGATAATTACGAAGAAGTTACGGCATCTCCCGTCGATATGATGATTTCGGGTTCGAATTCGCTTGCGGTCAATAACCTGAGACTTTGGAGAGCTCATAACAGCTCAAAAGTCAATATGAGTCTTTTCTCACAGGGGCAGTATGTTAAAGCTATGCAGGAAAATACTAATGCGGAGCTGATTTCAAAGGTGCTTTACCCGTCGGACGACCATGAGGAGGGAAAACTTTTGAGGCTCAGCCAAGAGTATTTTCTCGTTTCGGCATCGCTTCAAAGTATCGTTGCGGACCATTTGAGAACTTACGGCTCGCTTTATAATTTCGAAGATAAAGTCGCAATTCACATGAATGACACTCACCCGGCTCTTGTCGTTCCGGAGCTTATGAGAATACTCATGGATCAGTATTCCTATTCTTGGGAAAAAGCGTGGAACACCGTATGTTCTGTCGTGTCTTATACAAATCACACGGTAATGCCCGAAGCGCTTGAAACGTGGAATGACGGACTTTTCAGACTGAAACTTCCGAGAATTCATATGATTGTCGAGGAAATCAACCGCAGACTGTGCGCCGATCTTTGGAATATGTATCCCGGCGATTGGGAGCGTATTTCGAGAATGGCAATTTGCGCAGACAATCAGGTAAGGATGGCGAATTTATCCGTTGCCGCCGCTCATACGGTCAACGGTGTTTCGGCACTCCATTCCGAAATCCTCAAGAAAACGGTATTTCACGATTACTATAAAGCAATGCCTTATAAATTCACCAACGTTACAAACGGCATTGCTCACAGACGTTGGCTTTGCTATTCAAATCCGTCTCTTGATGCACTTCTCGAAGAATGTATCGGAGATTCATTCAGGAAAAACCCCGAAGAACTTTCGAAATTCGCATCGTTTAAGAACGACAAATCGGTTCTTTCGAAACTTGATGAAATCAAAGCGGAGAATAAGCTCAATTTTTCGAAAGCGCTTTTCGAAAAATGCGGCGTAACTCTTGATACGGCGTCGATTTTCGACGTTCAGGTAAAGCGTATTCACGAGTATAAGAGACAAACTCTCAACGTTTTGAAAATTATAGCACTTTATAACGAGATACTCGAAAATCCCAATTCGGATATAGAACCTTGCACGTTTATCTTCGGCGGAAAAGCGGCTCCCGGTTATTATCTTGCGAAAGATATCATAAAACTTATATGGTCACTCGGCGCCGAAATCGATAAGAATCCGAAAGTGCGTGATATTATAAGAGTAATATATCTTGAAGATTACAATGTCAGCCTTGCGGAAAAACTTATGCCGGCAAGCGATATAAGCGAGCAGATTTCCCTTGCGGGCAAAGAAGCAAGCGGAACCGGTTGTATGAAATTCATGATTAACGGCGCTTTGACTTTGGGTACTCTCGACGGTGCAAACGTCGAGATGAAAAATGCGGTCGGTGACGATAATATCTATATTTTCGGGCTTAATTCCGAAGAAGTAGACGATTTGTGGCAACAGGGTTACGATTCGTATTATTATCTCAGAAAGAGCGATTGTCTTGCGGGCGTTATGAATTCGCTTCGCAAAGGCTTCTCCGGTAATTCCTTCTCCAATATTGCGAATTATTTCGTTAATCCGCAGGGAATAGCCGACCCTTATATGTGTCTTGCCGATTTCGAATCTTATATGGCAACATCGAAACTCATAAGACAGGACTATCGCAAACGTAATCTGTGGCTTGAAAAATCTCTTTCGAATATAGCGGGGGCCGGGTTCTTTGCATCAGACCGCAGTATAAGAGAGTATGCCGAGAATATCTGGCATATAAAACCTGTTAATAACTGATACGGAGGACGGGCATTCCCAAATGAGCCAATGAAAATTTCAGAACTCAAAACTTTGGTCGATCTCGATCTTAAAGTTGAAGATTATACAGGCAAAGCCGCTGTTCCGTGCGCGGGAGACCTTCGTTTTGTACTTCGGTTTCCGAAAAGCGAAATGATAAACGGTGTGAAAATAGTTCTTCATTCCGACGGATACGACGGAGGGGAAAGGTATATTGAAAAAAAGACGTGTTCGGATGACCGAAATATTTCCTTCGATTTTAACACGGAAGAACTCAAAAACCTTTCCTCAAAAGGACTTTTCTACTACCACTATGTTATAATAAACAAAGATTGTTCCGAAGAAATTTACGGCGGAGACGACCCTGTATTTCTTGAAAAAGACGGTTGCGATCGCCAACTTTTGTGCTATGATCCGTGTTTCGAAACTCCGGACTTTTTGAAGGGCGGAGCGATATATCATATATTTGTCGACAGGTTTCGCAAAAGCGGTAAATGCAAGGTAAGACCCGACGGTAAGCTAAATCCGGATTTCGAAAACGGGAAGGTTGAATATCCGCCTTATCGAGGAGCCGAATTTAAAAACAACGAGTTTTTCGGCGGTGATCTTTACGGCGTGGCGGATAAACTTGATTATATTAAATCAATGGGTTTTTCGACGGTTTATTTAAGCCCGATTTTCAGCTCACCTTCGAATCATAAATACGACACGGAAGACTATATGAAAATTGATGAAGGATTCGGAGGAGACAAGGCACTTGAAAACCTTATCGCAGAATGCAAAAAGCGAAATATGCACCTGATTTTGGACGGAGTTTTCAATCACACCGGAGCCGACAGTGTTTATTTCGATATAAACGGGCGCTTCGGCAACGGGGCAATGCACAATACCGACTCGCCTTATTCCGATTGGTATTATTTCACCGAAGACCGCAAAAGTTATGCGTCGTGGTGGGGCATAAAAATTCTTCCGAAAACCAACTGCGACAACGTCGGTTACAGAAATTTTATTCTCGGTGAAAACGGCGTTGTGAAAAAATATATGAGAATGGGAATCGACGGCTTCAGAATCGACGTTGCGGACGAGCTGACCGACGGCTTTTTGAATGAACTTCGCAAAAGCATTAAAGAGGAAAACCCGAACGGTATCGTAATAGGTGAGGTTTGGGAGGATGCGTCGAATAAAATAGCTTATTCGAAAAGGCGTCATTATCTTTCGGGGCACCAACTTGACTCTGTGATGAATTATCCGCTCAGAAACGGTATAATTTCGTTTATAAACAACGGTAATGCCGAAGAACTTGCAACTGTTCTCGAAGGAATTTACAATCATTATCCCGAACCCGTCACGAAATGTCTGATGAATTTTCTCGGCACTCACGACACGGAGAGAATTTTAACCGTTCTCGGAACCGATTACGAACCGACGACAAACGACGACGCATCGCATGCCGCCCTTTCTCCCGACGAAAGAGCGGAGGGACTTAAGAAACTGCGTTGTGCTTATGCGATTTGCGCTTTGGTTTACGGTGTTCCTTCCGTTTTTTACGGCGACGAAACGGGACTTGAGGGCTATCACGATCCGTTCTGCAGAGCTCCGTATCCGTGGGGCAGAGAAGACGGTCAAACGGTTGAGTTTTTCTCGGAAATAAACAGTCTGAGAAGCAAATACAAGCCTTTTTGGGAAGGCAAATTTCGTGTTCTTGATTTCGGTGACGATTTCATCGAATTCGTAAGGTATTTCGACGGCGAATTCTGCACGGTGATTGTTACGAGAAACTCACCTTACACATTTTGTTCTTCCGAAAAAACGGTTTGCATATTCGGAGACGACATCGGAAAAGAAGATAATTCTTTCACGGTCGATAAATGGTCGGTCAGCGTATTTTTCAGATGCGGAAGGCCCTCCGAAAATAATTCGGAACTGTGCGACAGTCCGGACGACGAACCGTTAAGTTTTTGAATACCTTTTAATAAAATTGCGAGGCGAGAGTCTCGCTTTTTGCGTGGTGGGCATATCATCGGCGCTCTGCGGCTGATTTTGTTGAGGTGCAGCTGCCGATGCAAAGCGATTTGTTAGTTTTTTTGTGCTTGGGAGAGAGCGGAAAAAGGTGAAATCGTACCACAAACTTATGCTTTCAAAGTATGGGAGAATGCGAGAACGATATTTGAAAGAACACAAGAA
>CAYXMB010000102.1:0-5581 GCA_964466085.1 uncultured Ruminococcus sp. | reverse complement strand
CCAAGTGTTCATAATTCAGCCGATACGGTTCGGATGGGTCACATAACGAAACGGGGACCGCAAGAACTGAGAACAGCATTTGTGCAAGTGGCAATGGGGATAATCAGACAACCGCAGAACACATCGGAATGGAAACTAATGAAAGACTATCAGACAATGAAAATATCAAAAGGTTCGGGACGGGCAATAATTGCATTAACGAGAAAGGTAGCAAGGATTGTGTTTGCAATGCTGAATAACAAGGAAGCATTCAAGCCTGAACTGATGAAAAAAGCTGTATAGCATAGTCTGTTTTCCTTGTCAAGAGTCGCTACGCTTCTTCTCTTGACAACTCAAACATTCTATGCTGTGTTGAAGATACGAGGGCGAAGCCCTCAAAACATAACCATTTTCGGTTATCAATATTTACAAAAAAATATAGCAAGTTGGTTCTAACCACTTGACTTTTTATAGGAGGCAATATGGCAAAAGTAACTTTCAAAGAAGATATTTGCAAAGGTTGCGGGCTTTGCGTCGGAGCATGTCCGAAAAAAATCATTCAACTTGCAAAAGATAAAATCAATAAAAAAGGGTATTCGCCCGCTGAAATCACCGACGAGACAGAGTGTATCGGGTGTGCTTTCTGTGCGACGATGTGTCCCGATTGTGCAATAACGGTAGAAAGGTAGAATGAAAATGGCTGAAAAAGTTTTGATGAAAGGAAACGAGGCGATAGCGGAGGCTGCGATTCGTTCGGGCTGCCGACACTATTTCGGTTATCCCATAACGCCTCAGACCGAGCTTGCGGCTTATATGGCAAAAAGAATGCCTAAAATCGGCGGAACTTTTTTGCAGGCGGAAAGTGAAATATCCGCTATAAATATGGTTTACGGCGTTGCCGGGACGGGACGCAGAGTTATGACTTCATCCTCAAGTCCCGGAGTATCTCTTAAACAGGAAGGTATTTCTTACATAGCGGGTGCCGATTTGCCGGCTCTTATAGTAAACGTTCAAAGGGGCGGTCCGGGACTCGGAGGAATTCAGCCCAGTCAATCCGATTACTTTCAGGCGACAAAGGGCGGAGGACACGGAGATTATCACCTTATAGTTCTCACTCCCGCATCGGTTCAGGAAATGGCGGATATGACGGCTTTGGCATTCGACCTTTCCGATAAATACAGAGTCCCCGCAATGCTTCTTGCCGACGGTACGATGGGACAGATGATGGAACCTGTCGAACTTCCCGAAGAAGTCGAATATGATGCGAAAAAAGAGTGGGCTGTCACGGGAACCGAAATGAAGAGAAAGCACAATATAATAAATTCGCTTTATCTTAATCCCGAAGAACTTGAAAAAACGAACTTCGAAAGATTCGAAAGATACAAAACGATAGAAGAAAACGAAGTCAGATACGAAAGCTACATGATGGATGACGCAGATTACTGTCTCGTTGCTTTCGGAATTGCCGCAAGAGTATCGAAAAATGCGGTTAACGCCCTCAGAGCCGAAGGCATTAAGGCGGGACTTATAAGGCCCATAACCGTATGGCCGTTCCCGAAAAAGCCGATTTTCGAGGTGGCAAAACACGTTAAAGCGTTTGTGTCGGTAGAGCTTTCAATGGGTCAGATGATTGAAGACATAAAGCTTGCCGAAGAATGCCGAAAACCCGTTGTGCTTTGTAACAGAGCAGGCGGAATGATACCTTCTCCGGAACAGATAACGGAGTGCGTGAAAAATATACAGGGAGGTAATATGTGATGGCTGTAGTATTTAAAAAACCGAAAAGTTTGACCGATGCCGAATTTCACTACTGTCCCGGCTGTACTCACGGAATAATTCACAGGCTTGTCGCCGAAGCGATAGATGAGCTCGGAATCGAGGGGGCGACCGTAGGTGTTGCGCCCGTCGGTTGCGCTGTCATGGCATATAACTATTTTACATGCGACATGGTTGAGGCGGCGCACGGAAGAGCTCCCGCCGTTGCGACGGGAATTAAACGCTCACTTCCCGGCAATATCGTTTTTACGTATCAGGGAGACGGTGACCTTGCGTCAATCGGTATGGCGGAGACTGTTCATGCGGCAACGAGAAACGAGAATATCACCGTAATTTTCGTTAATAATGCGATTTACGGAATGACAGGCGGACAAATGGCACCTACATCGCTTCCGGGACAGATAACTCAAACCTCTCCGTACGGCCGTGATGTTGCAAGTGCGGGATATCCGATAAAGGTATGCGAAATGCTTTCGACTTTGGACGGGCCCGAGTATATAGCGAGAGTTGCCGTTAACAACGTTAAGAACGTAAGAACGGCAAAAGCGGCAATACGTAAAGCATTCGAAAATCAGGTTAATAAAAAAGGTTTTTCGCTTGTCGAAGTCGTTTCTTCCTGCCCCACAAACTGGGGGATGACACCCGAAAAGGCTCTTGAATGGGTTGAGGAAAAAATGATACCGTATTATCCGCTCGGCGTATATAAAGATAAGAGCGCAAAGGAGGACTGAAAATATGACTGAAAATATTTTGCTTGCCGGATTCGGCGGTCAGGGAATCCTCTTTGCGGGGAAATTTCTCGCTTACGGCGGACTTATAGAGGGTAAACAGATAAGCTGGCTTCCGTCATACGGACCCGAAATGAGAGGCGGAACCGCAAATTGCGGCGTTATAATCAGCGATGAGGCTGTCGGAAGTCCGATAGTTTCCTCCCCCGACACTTTGGTGGCGATGAATTTGCCGTCGCTTGACAAATACGAAAATGCCGTTGTGCCCGGAGGAAAAATCTTCGTAGATTCGACTTTGATTTCAAGGAAAGTAGAGAGAAAAGACGTCACCGTTTTCTACGTTCCGTCGACTCAAATGGCAAAGCAGGCGGGAATGCCGAAACTTGCCAACATGATTATTGCGGGTAAACTTATAAAAGAAACCGGAATCATGCGGTGCGACACCATTGAGAAAGCACTCAAAAAAGTCGTATCGGCAAAGCACGCCGATCTTCTTTCGGTAAACCTCGACGCCGTTAACACGGGATACAACTACAATTGAGCAAAGGGGCGTAATGCCCCTTTTTTCGGAAATTTCACGGCGAAAGGAAAAAGCGGAACTATCTTGCTTTTTTTCGCTATACGTTGAATTTTGCCGAAATATGTGATAAACTGATTTCAGCTTGACTGTAACGGAGGATTTGCCATGAAAAAGGCAGTGAGTCGCGATGCGGCAATTGAATTATTGAAAAAATATAACAAAGATGAATTTCATCTTCGCCATGCTTATACTGTGGAAGGGGTTATGCGCTGGTATGCCTGTGAACTCGGTTTTTCGGAAGATGCCGATTTTTGGGCAAACGTCGGGCTTCTTCATGACGTTGATTTCGAAAAATGGCCCGAAGAACATTGCGGGAAAGCGCCGGATTTGCTTTCCGAAATAGGAGCCGACGAGGATACGGTTCACGCCGTTTGTTCTCACGGATATTCGATTTGCACCGACGTTGAGCCCGTTCACATTATGGAAAAAGTGCTTTTTGCAACGGATGAGCTCACGGGACTTATAGGTGCCGCCGCTTTGATGCGCCCTTCAAAGAGCACAAAAGATATGGAAGTTTCAAGCTTGAGAAAGAAATTCAAGGATAAAAAGTTTGCGGCGGGATGTTCGAGAGATATTATAAAAAAAGGCGCCGAAATGCTCGGCTGGGAGCTTGAGACTCTTTTCGAAAAGACGATTCTCGCAATGCGTGAGTGCGAAGATGACGTGGAAAGGCAAATCGGGTGAATCTACGTGGAAATTACCGAATACGAAAATAAAGGCGCGACTTCCGAAAGAAGCCGTATTATAGCGAGGACATCGGTTCTCGGAGTTTGTGCAAATCTTTTCATTGCATTGGTGAAAGTAATTCTCGGTATAATAACGTCATCAATCGCCATTGTATCCGAAGGAGTAAACAACGCAACAGATGCTCTGACTTCGGTTTTGACCCTTGTCGGAGCAAAACTCGCAACGAAAAGGCCGGACAAAAAACACCCTTTCGGTTACGGAAGAATAGAATATCTGACGAGCCTTGTTATTTCAATCGTTATTCTCATATCGGGCGTTGAAATGCTCATAGAGTCGGTTAAGCTGATTTTCACACCCGCAGAGCTTTCGGTGACTTACATGTCGCTTGCGATAGTGGCTTTTTCCGCCGTTATTAAATTTTTTCTCGGCACGTATACCGTTAAGATGGGCAAAAAAACGGGGTCGGGTTCACTTGTGGCACTCGGTGTCGACAGCCGAAACGATTGCCTTGTTTCTTTGATAACTTTAGCATCGGCGGCGGTTTTTCTCATATTCGATTTTTCAGTCGATGCGTATGCGGGCATAATAACGTCGGTTCTTATCGTAAAAGCGGGGTTTGATATACTTAAAGATACCGTGTCGGAGCTTCTCGGCCGTGCCGGCGAAAAAGATCTTGCCGACAGGCTTTACGAAGAAATCAGAAATACCGAAGGCGTGCTTAATGCCGCCGATATGATGCTTCACAACTACGGTCCCGATTCGTATTCCGGCTCGGTAAATATCGAAATCGATCATACTAAAACCGTAGGAGAAATATATCAGTTTATTCACGCATTGCAACTTCGAATTATGAAAGAGTATAATGTCGTTATGGTATTCGGCGTTTACGCCGTCGACAACGACAGCGAAAGAAGCAAGTGCGTCAGGGAAACCGTTGAAAATTTCATAGGCGAGCACGGGCATATAAAGAGTTACCATGCCGTTTATTTCGATTCTCTGTCGGATAAGCTTTATTGCGATTTGGTTGTTGATTATGAGCTGAAAGACTGGGATAAACTCAAAGAGGATTTCACGGAATACATGAAAATACGTTATCCCGACAATACTCTTGAACTGACTGTCGAAACCGAATTCGTTTGACTGTAAATAAGAACGGAACATGTGATGATTAACGAGAAGTCCCGCCTATGGGAAACGCTCTTTTCGAAGTGTTTCCCACAGGCGGGACGTTTTAAAAAATCAAGAGAAAATGTTATTCCATTTCGGCGTTTATAAGTTGGCAATAAGTGTAACCGCCCTCTTCATACGTGTCGAATGTTCCCGATACGGTAATTAAAGAACCGACTTCGGGATAATCGTCCGGATACGAATAGTCTCCGCTCAAAACGAATTCTATTCCCTGAGAGCAACACGCCGTAGCATCGGCAATAAGGCACGCAAAGTAAATTTTACCTGTTGTCTCATCTTGATAAATGCCGAAGTTTCCGCTCATCTTGATTTTCTTTCCCGCATATTTGTCGGGAGTTATCATCATATTGTAAACTTCGGAATAAACCATCGTACTGCTTAATTTTGTGAGGTCGACGTCATAATCTTCGGTTCTCGACGTGCTTGACGTACTTTCGCTTTCAACCGTATTTTTATCACTTGTATCGGATGTTGAACCGCTACCGGAATTTTGACATCCGGTTGCGGTTATAAGGAATAAAATCGCAAGTATTGCAGATAATAATTTTTTCATTTTCGAACACCGCCTTTTATGATACCGATAAGAGTAAACACGCCGAACACTATGAGGTCGGAAACGACAATGGTCGACCCGACGGGTGTT
>CAYXMB010000101.1:0-5638 GCA_964466085.1 uncultured Ruminococcus sp. | reverse complement strand
GTTCGGTGCTTCCCGCATTGATTCCTTTGCAACTGTCATTGTAATAACTGCTGTTGTAATATTTCGAAATAAGACAGTTTCTGTTATATATATTTCTGTACTCACTCTTGTTCGTTGCACCCATTACGTATTTTGAAACGGACGATGCCTCTTTGAATATGGGAAGGCTCCAGGCGTATTTTGAAATTATCGCCGTGTCGGAAAGAGTTGTGACCATAAGATCGTTGTGCATTCCGGTCGGGTTTGTGTAGTGAGTGTTAAACGCACCGAGAGACGAAGCTTTTTCATTCATTTTTTCAACGAAAGCCGATGTACTGCCGTATGTTATAAAAGCAAGGCAGTATGCACCGTCGTTGTTACCGCCGGTTATAAGTATATGTAAAAGGTCGTTTACGGTAACCTCTTCCCCGACTTCAAGTCCGAGACGGTTCCCCGAAACTTCGGCAAGCATTTCCGACGTCACCGTTATTTTTTCATCAAGCCTGTCGGAAAGAGCTTCTATCGCAACTATAGCTGTCATAAGTTTCGTCGACGAAGTCGTATACAGCTCTTTTTCGGGATTGTGCATGAAAAGCGTATCCCCCGTTTCAAGACATTCGACATACGCCGCCGTTGCCCTCTCTATTTCTGGAGCTTCGGGCGTTGCCTGTGACGGGAATGCGAAAAGCACAGCCGTCAGTACTTGTATTGCCGCCGTCGCAAACGCTACGGCAATTTTTACGTTTTTTCTTTTCAATATTAACTCCTTGCGGTTTTACGGCGCCGAATTTTCAAAATATTCTTCGGCGGCCGCTTTATCTTCGGCTATTGCGAAAATCAGTTCTTCCTTCGACGAGAACTTTTTTTCGCTCCGTCTGAATTTTTTAAGATACACTGTAACGGTTTCGCCGTATAAGTCGCCGTCGGTACCGATTATGTGCGTTTCGAGCCGCACATCGTGCCCGCCGACTGTCGGACGGTTTCCGACGTTTGAAACGGACTTGTAAATTTTGCCCCCGACTTCGGTAAGTGAAAAATAAACGCCGTGTTTCGGCACGCATTTTCCGCCTTTAAGCGACAAATTAACTGTCGGAAATCCGAAACTTGCGCCGAGCTTTCTCCCGTGCGATACCTTTTCGGAAAAGGAATACGGATGGGAAAGAAGTTCTTCGGCTTTTTCGACGTCTCCCTCTGCGATAAGTTTTCTTATCGCAGTTGAGGAAACCACTTCTCCGTTTAAAAGTGCGGCGTCAACCGTACATGACCCGATACCGTTTGCGGCACACAGCGTTCTTAAAGTTTCGCTGTCGCCGACAGCGCCTTTCCCGAATTTGAAATTGAAACCGCAAACGGCAAATGAGCAGCCGTTTGCAACAAGGTACTCCGTTACGAATTTGTCGGGCGACATATCTTTTATAAGGTCGAAATCCTCGAATACCGCATAATCGCACCCGACGTTTCCGAGAAGCTTTATTTTTTCTTCACGGGTACACAAAAGTTCATTTTTCGAGACGGTATAAGGTGACGACAGGCACCACGCAACGCTTGCAGCACCGATTTCACGGGCTTTTTCGATTGCCTTGTTCAATACTTCTCCGTGACCTACGTGCACTCCGTCGAAATTGCCGAGTGCAAAGACGGTGGGGGATTTAAGAATTTCCGTATTCCGACCCGTTTTAAGTTCTGTGAAAATCATATTAATTTGCGGGCGATGTTCTTTCAAAGTCAAATAACTTTAATCGCAAACAACGGGCAAACTTTGGAACAGTATGCGCAAAGCACGCATTTGTCGTATTTGACCTTCGCCCTTCCTTCTTCAATATAAAGTGCTTTTTGAGTACAGCGGGAAACGCAAGTTGCGCACCCTTCGCAATAATCCTCGATAAAAAGCCTTCTCTTTTTCTTTTTAAGCGCATCCGATGCCTCTTTCGTAAATTTTCCCGATGAGAAATAACCGATATTGGCATCTATCTCCGCTTCCGATTGCATGCCTACCGCAACCGCATCGATAAAACCCGAGTTCAAAACGAAATCGAAAGCTTCGGCGGCCGTTGAATAAAGATGGCCTCCGGCAAGACTTTTCATTCCGAACGTGCCTATCCCGATTTCATGCGCCGCTCTTATCGCATCCGCCATTTCCCCACGGCCCCCGTCTGCGATTCCTATGCCGGCTTTGTTGAAAATCGGGTGAATGACGTCGAGTTTTATCCCTCTGTTTGCGAGAGTGACGACACCCCGCACAGCCGCTATATGGTGCATTGACGCACCGACGGCTTTTATTATCCCCCGACTTTTACATTCGAAAAGATATTCAAGGGCTTCCATATGCCCTCTCAGAGTTTCGTACGACTCCTGCTCGTGAAGCATAAAAATATCGATAACGTCACGGTCAAGCTTTTTCCTTGCCTCGTCGACAGCCTCTATCGCAAGTTCACGTGTATACGCATAAGTTTTCGACGAAATCACGACTTTTTCGGGGCATTTCGACTTTTTGAGTGCCTCTCTTATTATATCGTAATTCTCATAATACTGTGCGGTATCGGTGAAATTTATTCCGCAGTCAAAAGCATAAGCGAGAACGGCGGATGCCCTTTCGAAAGGAAGCGCCGCCTGCATCGGACTTACGGTCAGAGAGCCTATGCAAAGTTTCGTTACCTCAACGTTTTCGGTAAGTTTTACTTTCGGAAGCGACATTATATTTTAAGATAATTGCGTATAAGCTCTTCCATAAGCTCATCACGGTCGATTTTACGTATAAGACTGCGTGCGTTTTTGTGGTTTGTGATGTAGGTGGGATCCTCCGAAATAATATAACCCACAAGCTGATTTATGGGGTCGTACCCTTTTTCGAGAAGCGCCTCGTATACCGAAGCTAACACCTGTTTCATCGACATTTCGGTTTCTTCGTGAATCGAAAAAGTCTTTGTGTTCTGATTGTTGTCTTTGCTCATTTTTATATATTCCTTTCACGCATTTGCGTATTGGTTTCTTTTTCTATTATTTCGATGAGCCGCCCGGCGGCAGCCGAAAGCGGAATGTTTTTAAGCGTTGCGATATACATATGTCTCGGCGGCAGTGGCATGGAAAGGTCGATTACGGCAAGCTCGCCTTTATCTATAAACGGCTTTGCGAAATCTTCCACGACCGATGCGACTCCGAAGTTTCTTGAAGCAAATTCGGCAACAAGATCGCTTGTCGCAAGTTCGATATCCGCTTTTCGAAGTTCCGGCATAATCCGCCTTATATATTTTACGGTGCTTGTCTCACCCTCAAGCATTATAAGAGGATAAGCGCCGAGTTCCTCCGCCGTGACTTTCTTTTGTTTTGACAGCGGGCAGTCGGGGTGGCACACGAAAATATCACGAATCAGCCGCACACGCCGAAGTTCGATGTCGGGAAGCGCATCCGTATTTCCCGCCGAAGTTATAACTCCGATATCGATTTCGCCCTTTTTAAGCGCCGAAACGGTTTTCGGTGACGGTGCATTGGTTATTTTTATTTTAACTTCGGGATATTTCTTTCTGAAAACGCTTATATAATCAAGAAGAAAAAATCTGAGTGTCATATCGGATGCACCGACGGTGAGATGGCCTCCTTTAAGGTCAAGCAAATCTCGGAGCTTATCCTCTCCCGTTTCCATAAGCGACAAAGCATTTGCCGCATATTCGTAAAGAAGTTCGCCTGCCTCCGTAAGCCTTATTCCTCTGCCGGTTCTGAAAAACAGTTTCGTGCCGAGCTCGCTTTCGAGTTTCGAAATATCTGCCGAAAGTGCGGGCTGACTTACGTAAAGTGCCTTTGCGGCGGAAGAAAAACTCCCGTGTTTTGCAACGGCGACGAACGATACGTATCTTGATATATTTATATTCTCTGCCACTTTGTCACTCCGTCACGGAGCCTGCGTCCGTGCTTTCCGCCGTTTTTTTCGGCTCCGACGGTCTCTTTACCGTAAGATATATAATAAGAACGGACATATCGGCCGGGCTGACGCCCGATATTCTCGATGCCTGACCTATCGATGCGGGACGGATTTTCGAAAGTTTTTGTACGGCTTCGATTCTCAGCCCGCCTATTTTTTCGTAATCGATATCGTCGGGGATAGCCTTGTTTTCAAGCTTTTCCTGCTTCTTCGCATCGTCAAGCTGACGCTTTATATATCCCTCGTATTTAATCTCCGTTTGAACCGAAAGTCTTGCGGAGTGCGAAAGATTCGGCATTTCCTCATCGATTTCCGAAAGCATCGAATAATCGATTTGCGGTCGCTTTAACAAGTCGGCTTCTTTTATTCCCGTCGTTATTTCGGAGCTTCCGACACGGCGAAGCAAACCGTTGACTTTTTCCGACGGCGGCAAAGTTTTACTTTTAAGTCTTTCGATTTCACATTCCGTTATACGCCGTCTTTCGTTATATTCCCGGTACCTTTCGTCATCGATAAGTCCCGCCGCTCTTCCGTATTCGCAAAGGCGACTCTCGGCATTGTCCTGTCTCAAAATAAGACGGAATTCCGAGCGGGAAGTCATAATTCTGTACGGCTCTTCCGTTCCTTTCGTGACAAGGTCGTCAATGAGAGTACCTATATACGACGAGTATCTCGGAAGAACTGTTTCGGGCTTTCCCGCAATTTTAGCCGCCGCATTGATTCCCGCAACAAGTCCCTGACATGCCGCTTCCTCATAGCCCGACGACCCGTTGAACTGTCCCGCACCGTAAAGACCCTCTATATTTTTAAATTCGAGAGTATGATTAAGTTGAGTCGGGTCTATACAGTCGTACTCTATAGCGTAAGCATAGCGCATTATTTCGGCGTGTTCAAAGCCTCTGAGCGTATGTAACATCTCGTATTGCACCTCTGCGGGGAGAGACGACGAAAAGCCCTGAAGGTATATTTCGTCCGTGTCGGAACCCATCGGCTCAACGAACAGCTGGTGACGCTCTTTATCTTTGAAACGCACGATTTTGTCTTCGATACTGGGACAGTAACGGGGGCCTGTTCCGTGAATAAGTCCCGAATACAAAGGAGAGAGGTGAATGTTGTCAAGTATCGTTTTATGGGTTCTTTCGTTGGTATATACTATGTGGCACGGCACCTGCTTTATTTCGTTCAGCTTTTTCTCGTCGCTTTTCACCGAAAAAGGTGTTATATAGTCCTCTCCGGGCTGAATTTCAAGCGCATCGAAATCAATGCTTCGACGGTGTATTCTCGGCGGAGTACCCGTTTTAAAGCGTTGCATTGCGACGTTATGCTCCAAAAGTGATTTTGTGAGTTTGGATGCCGGCAGAGTTCCGTCGGGACCTGCGGAACGTTTAACAAGGCCTACGTGAGTCGTTCCGCCGAGATACGTTCCCGTCGAAAGAACAACTGCTTTCGCGCCGTGAAATCCGCCCGGTTCCGATATGACACCGACAACACGACAGGCGCCGTTTGCACTTTCCGTGACAATCTCGCAGACTTCCGCCTGAATCATGTAAAGATTTTTTTCTTTTTCGAGAGTGCGCTTCATCTCGACGGTATAAAGCCTTCTGTCTCCCTGAACACGCTTTGAGCGAACTGCCGCTCCCTTTCCCGTGTTGAGAGTTCTCGACTGTATCGTTGCCGCATCGGCCGCATATCCCATCTCGCCTCCGAGCGCATCGATTTCAAACACGAGATGCCCTTTCCCCG
>CAYXMB010000100.1:0-5750 GCA_964466085.1 uncultured Ruminococcus sp. | reverse complement strand
CTGCAGGCGAATACAGATTCGGTGTAGTTCTCAACGATTCTTACGCAACGGCAGCCGCAGATACAACAGCTGTTTACACATATGAAACAGCTCAGTACGTTGAAGCTACGATTACCGTAACTGCTGCTTGCGAACATGCTAATACGTATACCGAAACCGGTCTTGCTCCGACATGTACCGCCGACGGTTATGACAACATCATTTGTAGCGATTGCGGCGAAACGGTAGGTACTACTCCCGTTCCCGCTACAGGACACAACTACGGCGAATGGAAGACCGTTACGGACGCTACAATCAGCGCTCCCGGTGAAGAACAAAGAACTTGCACATGGTGCGGTGACGTTCAAAAAAGAGAAATTCCTCAGCTTACGGACATGCGTCTCAATCTCAGAGCAGAATGGGGTTACTACGCAAACGCCGCACAGTGCTCCGTTGACAACGATGCAAGAATTATCAACATCGTAACGAAGAAGAACGCTCCTACAGTTGACTTCAGACTTCTCAACAGCACTACGACGTTTACATTCTCCGTAGACGACGAAACCATTACGGCAAAACTTGCTAACGGTACGAAACTCGAAACCGGCGACACATCGAAAGTTGTTAAATACTTCGAAGCAAACGTTGCAAACGGTTATACTCAGAGCTACATCCTCCATGTAAACTACAAGGGATTTGAATGTGACTACACGGTAAACGTTCAGTTCGTTTACGGTCCCGCATGTGAAGGCGTTGAACCCGGTTACTTCGCAGCATCCGCAGGATTTGATGCGGAAGATGATCACGTAATCAACGTTGTATCCAAGTCCGGTGCATCCGAAGTCGACTTCAGACTCCTCAACATGGCTAAGGGCTCATATGCAACTCTCGATGAATGTGACAACGCATTCGTATATCAGTGGGTAACAACTGCTCAGGCATACGTTAACGTTACGACAAACGGCGGCGAAACACAGACACAGTGGAAGTACTTCCGTACCTACAGAAAGAACGGTGCTAACCAGACATTCGGTATCACAGTTCACCTCGTAGACGGCTCAAGCGAACACTTCACGGTTAACGTTGAATTCGCTGACTGATATCGGTTAAAACCGTAAAGGTTAACAGTTAAATAACCTCGCCCCGCTCGAAAGAGCGGGGCGTTTTTTGTATGTGACGGAAAGCGCCCGTTCGATGCGGTACATCGCTTACCCGACGGCGTTTCGCTTCGAATAGGCTTAAAGTAATCCAAAAGTATTGCATTGAGCCGAAATATGTGCTAAAATTAAAAAGTGAAAGAAACGGTTGCCCGAAAAAAGGTTGTCGGCACCATGCGGAGGTATCCTTTGAAAATAGCTCACATTATAGGTAAAATGAAGAACGCCGGAGTTGAAGCCGTTGTTTTCAATTATCTTTCCAATATAAACGATGAGGGGTTTTCTTTTGACGTGCTGTATGACGCCGATTCGACGGCGAAACCTCCCGAAAAGCTTATTGATATGGGAGTTCGCTTTATTGAGATACCGCCGTATCAAAAGCTCGGAGCATATATAAAAAGAATTACCGAAGTTTGTAAAACAGAGCATTACGATGCCGTTCACGTTCACATGAATTCGCTTTCGGTTTTCGCTCTTTACGCCGCAAAACGTGCCGGAGTTCCTCACAGAATTTGCCATAATCATACGACAAGCTCCAAATACGAACTCGCAAAGAGCGCATTAAAGCTTGTACTCCGTCCTTTTAACCCCGTTTTTGCAACGGAATGGGCGGCGTGCGGTGAAAAGGCCGCAAGATGGATGTACGGTGACAGAAATTTTGAAAACGGGAAAGTTACCGTAATCGACAATGCGATAGATACCGACAGATTCGCTTTTTCGAGTGAGAGCAAATCTCATATAAGAAAACTTTTCGGAATATCGGAAGATGCCTTTGTTATAGGCAATATCGGGCGGTTTGTGGCACAGAAGAATCACCTTTTTCTGATAGATATTTTCCGTGATTTTTTAAAAGTTAACCGAAACTCCGTTCTTTTGCTTCTCGGAGACGGCGAGGAAATGAAAGAAGTTTCGCGAAGAGTATCGGATTACGGTATATCCGATAAAGTTATATTTGCGAAAACAACCGATAACAGTGCGCCTTATTACAGCGCAATGGACGTCTTTTGTCTGCCGTCGATTTACGAGGGACTACCCGTAGTTGCGCTTGAAGCACAGGCGTCCGGGCTCTCCTGCCTTATTTCCGATAAAGTCACGAAAGAATGTGCCGTTACCGACAGGGTATCGTTTATCCCGATTGACAGCGGAACGGGCAAGTGGGTTGATATGCTTTCAAACGTCAAATTAGGCAGGCGTGACGAGGCGACACTTTCTTTCAAAAACGGGAAGTTTGACATCGGAAAGAGTGCCGATAAGCTTTTGGAATTTTACGAAAAAATGGTTTAGGCTTTTGCGGAAAATACAGCGGAGGATAAAATGAAAATTCTTCATTTTCTTGTAACGGCGGCACTTTCCGGTGCGGAACACGTCGTTTTGGATATTCTCGATGCCCTCAAGGGCGATAACGAAGTTTATTACGTGAGTCCCGACGGAAATATTCGCGAAGCGGTTGAAGAAAGAGGAATTACATTTATCCCGTGTGATACCGAAAAAATTTCGGAGATACGAAGGGTGTACTCCGAAATCAAACCGGATATCGTTCACGCATGTGACCCCCGAATGAGTTTCAAATGTGCGCTTGCCGGTATACCGTTCATCGCTCATTTTCACTCCAACTGTTCGTGGATGAAGAAACTTTGCCCCAATTCCGTTGCGCTTCTTTTCACGGCATGGCGTTCCGAAGCCGTAATCGCCGTTTCCGACAGTATCGAAAAGGAATATATTTTTTCCCGCCTTATAAAGCGGAAACTTCATGTTATCGAAAACGCCGTGAGACGGGACATAGTTCTTGCAAAATCATCGGAAAAATATATCGAAAAATATGATTTACTGTATGTCGGAAGGTTCAGTGAAGAAAAAGGACCGATTGATTTTTTGAAAATCGCACGTGAGGTTCAAAAATCAATTTCGAACGTCAAATGCGCCATGATAGGCGAAGGTGAGATGACGGGAGATGCTCTGCAATATATAAAAGACAATTCACAAAAAGGCATATCACTTCTCGGTTTTCAGCCGAATCCGTATAAAATAATGGCGAATTCCAAAATAATAATTATGCCGTCAAAGGTTGAGGGATTCGGACTTGTTGCGGTTGAAGGAATGATTCTTTCAAAGCCGATTATAGCTTACAAAGTCGGTGCTCTTCCCGAAATAGTCGGGGAAGATGCGGGTTTTTTATGCGATAACGGTGACAGTGCCGCAAAATATGCCGTCAAACTTTTGACAAACGACGGATTGTATAGTGAAAAATCAAAAGGTGCTTTTGAAAAATCGTATAAATTTACCGACTTTGAAAAATACATCGAAAAAATCAAAGCGCTTTACGAAAAAGTCGCAAACCGTCGTATCGGAGATTAAAATGAAAACGTTGAGTATAATAACGCCGACGTATAACAGAAGGGAGCTTCTGAAAGGGGCATACGAATCCCTGAAAGCACAAACGTCGAAAGATTTTGTATGGCTTATAATCGACGACGGATCGACTGACGAAACCGAAAAAGCAATTGAGAGTTTCATCGGTGAAGGGCTTGTCGAAATAGAGTATTATAAAAAAGAAAACGGCGGAAAACATACCGCTGTCAATTTAGCTCTCGATAAAGTTAAGACGCCTTTTGCAATGCTTTCTCTTGATTCGGATGACAAGCTGAAACCCGAAGCGGTTGAGATTGTCAACCGTGAGCTTAAACTTCATCCCGAAAGTAAGGGCGCCGTGTTTATGAAAGAGGACGAAAGAGGGAAAAGCTATACCGAATTCATCAATCCCGTTCTTGAGGTTGCATCGTGGCGTGATGCCGTTTGCAAGGAATATTTTTCGGGCGAAGCGCTTCTTGTGCTTGAAAGCGAATATATAAAAAATTACCGATATCCCGTAATAGAAGGGGAAAAATTTTTCACCGAAGGGTATGTTTATTTGCAACTTTCGGAACCTCTCTATTGGAGCCGAAAAAGTATTTACATTGCCGAATATCTAAATGAGGGATACACCAAAAATATCGTTTCGCTTTTTCTCGAAAATCCGAAAAGTTACGCTATGTACAACGATTTAAGATGTAAAACTTTCGGTAAATTCACGAAACGTTTTAAGTATGCGGCATATTACGATGCTTTCAGCATTCTTTCTGCGAAAAAACATTTTATAAGGGACGCTTCAAGACCGATTTTGAGTTTTTTCGCTCTCTTACCTTCTCTTGCTTTTATAATTGCCGTAAAATTCAAAAACGGGCGCACGGCGCCGTAAAAACCGATGAAAGGACGGGCTTGTAATGGAGCTTTTGCTGTCAACGCTGTTTCTTGTTTTGAATCTTGCTCAATATGAGCTCCAAATGAATAAATATATTTTCTTGGTACTCGGTGCCGCTTTGTTTTTCGCTTTGTTTTCGGTGGTTGTCAAAAAGACCGAAAACGTAATGTCGGCGTGCCTTATAGTTATGTGCTATACGTGGCAGTCGTCGTGGATTAATATTTTCGGTGAAAGCACGTCGGAGTTTCAGCTCCCTTGGTTTTACGTTACGGGTGCAATTATGTTTTCGGCGGCTGCCGTTAAGTTTCGCAGCTGCTTCAAAAGGGCTTACAGCGGTCGAATGATGCTGATTTTTCTGATGATGATAATATGGATTCATTTTCCTTTGTTTACGTCGGAATCAGTGTCGGAGGGACTGAAAAACTACATAATGATAATGTTTTATTTGGTTCTTCTTTTTGTTTCGTTTTTATTCCACGATACGATGTCGAGGGAAAATTACGAGCATTTCAAAAGTTCTTTGATTTGGTCCGTTTTGCTTTGCTCCGTTGCGCTTATTTTCCAGTATATCATGTACCGATATGCATCTGTAACGCTCTTTAAAATCGAAATTCTTCCGTCGTTTTCGAGTTATCAGGTAGGTTGCCGTCTGCTCATGGAGGACCATTCAAGCGCAACTATAATGCTTGGGGTTGCGGCTTTTTATATAATCGAAAGGATTAACAAAAAAACGTGGTGGTACTACGGTGCGGCACTCGTTGTCATCGTTGTGTCTATGGCAATGACTTCAAGGCGTACATCGACTGTAACTTTCATCGTTGTTTTCGCTGTCTTCGCAATGACACATTACAAGGGATTTAAAGCTAAGCTGGGAATTTCGGTTCTTGTCGGAGCGCTTGCCTTGATAATGCTGTATTTTCTTTTGATATCGAGACCCGTCGATTCTCTCAGTCAGTTGCTTGATGACAACGGGCGCTTCGAAAATTACGCCGATGCTTTGAATTTGATAAAGGAAAATCCTCTCGGTATCGGGCTTGATGATATATCTCTTGCGTATTCGATGGAAAATACGACTATGGTACCGCACAATACTTTTCTTCGTTGGACGTGCTTCGGCGGTATACCTATGGGAATTCTCATGCTTCTTATCGTGGCATACACGGTTTTGTGTGCCCGCCGCAAAAATCTAAGCTACGACTTTTGGGCGATTTTGTATACCGTTGCCGCATCGAATTTTATACCGGATATTCTTTGCGCAAGGTTCTTTGTAATCATATGTGCCGTTCCTTTGCTGACGTCTCAATCTCGGGACGGAGAAACATGTGAAAAGTTATACGATTTCAAGTTTGTACGCCGTATAATGGAACGGCGAAAGG
>CAYXMB010000099.1:0-5782 GCA_964466085.1 uncultured Ruminococcus sp. | reverse complement strand
TTGTGATATTATAGATAAGCATTGATGCGGGTGTAGTTCATTGGTAGAATTCCAGCCTTCCAAGCTGGCTAGGTGGGTTCGATTCCCATCACCCGCTCCATTTTGTACCTTTAGCTCAGCTGGATAGAGCAATTGCCTTCTAAGCAATAGGCCGAGGGTTCGAATCCCCCAAGGTACGCCAAGAGCAGAGTTGACTCTGCTCTTTATATACGGTGGGTATAGCTCAGTTGGTTAGAGCGCCAGGTTGTGGCCCTGGAGGCCATGGGTTCGAATCCCACTACTCACCCCACATAAAAGCCTTTTGTCAATCGGACAAAGGGCTTTTTTTCGGTGTAAATGCGCTTCGCTGTGTGGCGAGGCGGTGCCGTAAGCCCTAATGCCGCTGTAGTGCGAGGTCTGCTTCGAGTATGTTCCGATATTTCCGCTGTGCGAAAGCGCAACGCATCTCAATCGGCACACGGCAAACCGAGTTAGGCGGATGTCTTTTGATTTTATACAGATGGCTAAATCGTTCGGGGAGGATTCCGTTTTTAAACAGTCCTACTTTTTCTTCGGATAGCTGTTGACAAATCGCCTTTATATACTGTATAATATTTATAATATAATCCGAAATTTTTTTCGTTTCGGTATATTCAATTTATGTATCGAAAGTTGGAAGGTAAATGCTGAAAAGTATGACTGCGTTCGGCAGAGCGAGAGCTAAAAGTGCCGACGGAACAAAAGACATCACAACGGAGATTAAATCCGTAAATAACAGATATATCGATTGGACGATTCGTCTGCCTAAGGGGTATTCTTTTCTTGAGGAAAGAATTAAATCCTACGTTATCGAAAAAGGAATTTCGAGAGGGAAAATCGAAATATCGGTAGTAATACAGAATCTTTCGAAATCGGGAGTCAATGTCACCCTCGACGAAGAATTCGCAAAATCGTATGTTGCGGCGCTCAAGGCGCTTCGCGATGAATTCTCGCTGACCGACGATATAACGACCATGAGTGTTGCGGCAAACGGAAACGTTTTCACTTTTTCGCAGTCTGAGGACGACGTCGAACGTGAATGGGAAGACGTTAAAGTCGTATTGGACGAAGCACTTGACGCTTTTGTCGGTGCAAGAGAGGCGGAGGGCGCAAATCTCGAAGCCGATATTATAAAAAAAGTCGAAACGGTAAAGGAACTTGCGAAAAAAATCGAAGTCATTTCCGAGAATAATATTTCGGGTTACAGAGAAAAACTTGAGGAGAGGATAAAAAAATATTTATCCGACTTCAACATCGACGTTGCGGAACAGAGAATATTAACGGAAACGGCAATATTTGCCGACAAGGCGGCAATCGACGAGGAACTTGTCAGACTCGACAGTCACTTCAAAGTGATGGGAGAAATTCTGTCATCCGCCGAGCCTGCGGGGAGAAAGCTTGACTTTCTTCTTCAGGAAATGAACAGGGAGACAAATACAATAGGCTCGAAATCGGCGGACGCCGATATAGCTCATCTTGTGGTTGACATCAAGGCGGAGCTTGAAAAAATAAGAGAACAGATACAGAACGTGGAGTAAGGCGAAGATGAATTTTATCAATATCGGTTTCAATAATATGGTAAACGCCGATAGAATCGTCGCTTTCGTCGGATTCGAATCGGCACCCGCAAAAAGGCTTGTGCAGGAATCCAAAGATAACGGAAGAGCCATTGACTGTTCGGGCGGCAAGAAAACGAGAACCGTAATAGTTACGGACAGTTATCACGTCGTTTTATCATCGCTTGAACCCGAAAAACTTGCGGAAAGACTTGCAAAGGCGGAGGAAAGAACGGATGAAGTCGAATTTTGAAAAGGGACTTTTATTTATAGTGTCGGGTCCTGCGGGAAGCGGCAAAGGAACCGTTGTCGGCGAAGTGCGAAAGAGACTTCCCGATATAGGTTTTTCGGTATCGGCAACGACAAGAGAGCCGAGAGTCGGCGAAATATCCGGCGTTCACTATCATTACGTGGGTCGGGATGAATTTCTCGGTAAAATCGAAAACGGAGAAGTCCTGGAATATACCGAGTACTGCGGTAATTACTACGGAACACTCAAAAGCGAGGTTGAAAGCGTTCTTTCGACGGGACGGGATTTGATTCTCGACATAGAAGTCGAAGGCGCAACTCAAATAAAACGCAAAATGCCCGAAGCAATTTGCATAATGCTTCTTCCGCCCGATAAGGAAATTCTCGAAAAAAGACTTCGCGGCAGAGGAACGGAAACGGACGAAATTATAGAAAAAAGGCTTCAAAGAGCTCGTCGGGAGCTTGAGTATCTTCCGATTTACGATTATGTTTTGGTAAACGGAACGGGAGAGGCCGAAAAGTGTGCCGACGATTTCATATCGGTTATATCGGCGGAGCACCGCAAATCTTCACGTCAAAAGAATTTTGTCGAAAATTTTTTCGAAGATTAAAACGTTAAACAAAACCGATAATCAATATAACAAAATCAATACAAACAATAACAAAGGGATAAATCCCGGTAAGGAGAAACTATTATGGTAGAACCCTCGATAAACGAACTTTCAAAAGGAAAGTACAATAAGTATACGCTTGTAATCGCAACCGCAAAATGTGCGAGAATGATAACCGATGAGTACGTCAAGCAACGTGAATTTGCGGAACTCAAAATCAGCAAAAAAGAAATCGACAAGCCGCTTGCGGCAATGATAAGACCCGAATTCAGAGATGAAAAAGCGGTTAAAAACGCCGTCAACAGGCTTCACGACGGACGTTATGCAATTGCCGAAGAAGATAAATAAATACGGCGCCGACGCGCGGAAATTATCGGTTTCGGTCGATTGTTCCCGCGTCGAATTGTTTTTTCGCAAAGATAACCGTCAGAGCTTATTTTCGTGAAAGGAGTATGAAATTTGAAAACGGTTGAAGGAAGAAAAGAAATCGCCCGAGTATATATCGTGGAAATTGCATACTCCGCCGATAAACTGTACGATTACTATATTCCGACGGAACTCGAAGAATACGTTTCCGAAGGTGTGCTTGTAAGCGTTCCGTTCGGCGCATCCAACAGGCATATGAATGCCGTCGTGTGGGAACTCGACTCAAAGAGTGATTTCGATAAGATAAAACCCGTATTCTCGGTTTTGTCGTTTGAGCCCGTTTTGGATGAAAAACAGCGCTCTCTTTGCGAATTTCTGAAAAGGCATACGCTCTGTACCGTCGGCGAAGCCGTAAAAAGTGCCGTCCCGACTGCGGCCATTGCCAAAATCAGCGAAACCGTAGAGGCACTTGAGGTCGGTGACGACTTGTCGAATTACAGACTCTCGGAAAAAAGTCTTGAAGTTTTGTCTTATATAAAAAGCAATTCTCCGGTTTCGACGTTGAATCTCAGAAAAACCTTCGGAAAAGAAGTATCAAAATACCTTCTGCCTCTCGTGAAGAATTCGCTTGTCAGAAGAAGAAACGAAATAAGCGACGCATCGAAGGGAAAATCCGAACTTTTCGTTTCGCTGAAACAAGATGCCGATTTGTCGACGCTTCGGGGTGATATGCAAAAAAACATCGTGAATGTTCTTTCCGAATGTGTTGAGTCTTCGTTTTTTGACCTGAGCTTGAAAACGGGATGCAAAAAGGTGCAAATAGCGGCTCTTGAGAAAAAAGGAATCGTTAAAACCGAATACAGAGAAGCTTTCAGAAATCCGTATCGCATCGTTCCTCAAAAAAGCGAAGAAACCGTTCTTTCGGAAGAGCAGTCCGAAGCTTTTGAAAAACTCGAAACGCTTTACAAATCTTCGGGACCGAAAGCGGCGCTTCTTTTCGGCGTGACGGGTTCGGGAAAGACAAGCGTCATCAAAAAAATGATTGACAGGGTCAGAGAGGACGGAAAAGGCGTGATTATGCTTGTCCCGGAAATTGCCCTCACTCCGCAAGCGGTATCCGTTTTTTGCGGATATTACGGCGAAAGTGTTTCCGTTCTTCATTCCGGACTTTCGAACGGGGAAAGACTTGACGCTTGGAAGCGTATCAAAGAAGGTCTTTCCGATATAGTAATAGGCACGAGAAGCGCAATTCTCGCACCTTTGAAAAACATAGGCTTGATTGTAATCGACGAGGAGCAGGAACACACTTATAAGTCGGATTTCAACCCGAAATATTCGGCGCACGACGTTGCGAGTTTTCGCTGCAAAGAAGAAAACGCAATGATGCTTTTGGCATCCGCAACACCTTCTCTTTCGACGTATTATAAAGCCGTTTCGGGAAAATACAGTTTGGTTGAGCTCACAAAAAGATACGGCGGAGCGGTTTTGCCTACCGTAAAACTGTGTGATATGCGTCGTGAGAGCTCTGCCGGGAACGTTTCCCCTCTTGCCCTTGAACTTATTTCAATGCTCGGTGAGACTGTTGAGACGGGCAAACAGGCGATAGTATTTCTGAACCGCAGAGGATACAACAGCACCGTTGCGTGTATGTCGTGCGGTGAAAGCGTTAAATGCCCGAACTGTTCCGTTTCGATGACTTATCACGTCGTCAGAGCTTTCGGCACGAATGACGAAACAAGCGAAGCGAAAAAGCGTCGGGATTCGGGGTATCTTATATGCCACTATTGCGGATATAAAGAAAGAGTACCCGAAAAATGCCCGACCTGCGGCAAAGAAAACTTCAAATACAGCGGATGCGGAACGCAAATGGTTGAATCGGAAATAAAAAGGCTTATCCCGAAAGCAGCCGTTTCGAGAATGGATACGGATACGACTTCCGGTAAATTTTCTCACAGGGAAATAATAGAAACGTTCCGTTCCGGAAAAACCAACGTGCTTTTGGGAACGCAAATGGTTACAAAAGGGCACGATTTCCCGAAAGTAACTCTTGTCGGTGTTTTGGGAGCCGACAGTTCACTCTATCTCGACGATTACAGAGCCGCCGAAAGAACTTTCTCGATGCTCACTCAGGTTATAGGGAGAGCGGGAAGAAAAGGCGGAGAAAAAGGTGTCGCCGTGATACAGACTCTTTGTCCCGACAGCGACGTGATGAGATACGCCGCAGTTCAGGACTATAAATCGTTTTATTCGAAGGAAATCAGATTCAGAAAAAATCTTGTCTTTCCTCCGTTTTGCGACCTTGCGGTTTTCACGCTGTCGAGCTCCGACGAATCGCTTCTTTCGGCGTCGGCAACGAGACTGACGAAACTTTTCAAAAAACTTTTATCGGAGAAATATACCGATATTAAATTACAGGCGTTCGGCCCTTTTGAAAATCCCGTATATAAAGTCCGAAACGTCTGCCGAATGAGACTTGTCATAAAGTGCAAACTGACGAAGCGTTTTCGGGAAATGTCCTCCGAAATTTTAACGGAGTACGGGAAACAGGCATCCAAAACCGCCGTTTTGAGCGTTGATTTCAATCCGGCGTCTTTATAGATTTTATTTAACTGAAAGGAAACGGTATGGCAAAACTCAATATAGTAAAAGAGGGTGACGAGGTTTTAAGAAAAGTCTGTCGCCCGGTAATAGAAATAACACCGAGAATAATTACTCTCCTTGACGATATGAAAGAAACTCTGCACCATGCCGACGGAGTCGGACTTGCCGCTCCTCAAGTCGGTATTCTGCGCAGAATATGTATTGTCGAAGTCGAAAAGGGAGAACTTTACGAAATGATAAATCCCGAAATAATCGAAAGCGAAGGCGAACAGGAAGAGCTTGAAGGGTGCCTTTCCGTGCCGGGAAGATGGGGTATAGCACGAAGACCTTATAAAGTTACGGTTAAGGCGACCGACAGATACGGAAAAGAATATACGGTGA
>CAYXMB010000098.1:0-5836 GCA_964466085.1 uncultured Ruminococcus sp. | reverse complement strand
AGCATATTTGCTGTGATTTGACGGGTGCGACGGTTGAGGAACTTTGCAATAAGTACGTGAGTCGGGGAATTCCGGTTATAGTATGGGCAACGACGTATCTTCAAACGGACAGTTGCACCTACTCGTACTGGACTGCTCCGAGCGGTAAATACATAAAATACAATAATAAGCAGCATTGCCTTTTGCTTGTCGGCTATGACAGCGAATGTTATTATTTCAACGACCCCTTGACAAACGTTGCCGGAAGAAGCGTTATCGGATATCCCCGTTCAATGTTCGAGGCATCTTACAATCTCATGGGAAAGCAAGCCGTTGCGATAGATACAGCGGGCGCTTCGGAGATTGTTCTTTCGTCACTGCCTTTTAGAACGGAGTATTTGACGGATGAAAAATTCAGTGCGTCGGGACTTGAGGTTGCGGTCGTGTTCCCGAACGGAGATACAAAGCAAATCGATGATTATAAAATCGGCACTCCCGATATGTCGAGTGCAGGAGACAAAACGGTTAAAGTGAGTTGGACAGATGCAACGGGGAATACGCTGTCGAAAACTTTCACTGTCAAAGTCGCATCTCCCGGTCCGATACTTTCGGATTTGAAGGCAAGTTTCGTAAGCGGAAAAGGCACTTATGAAATCGGGCAGGACATCGGAGAGGGCGATATTGCCGTTTCGGCGGTTTTCAGGACAAACAGCATCGGCTCAGACGGAAAGATAGTTTCCGAAGACGAGGAGAAAAACGTAACGGACGGGTTTGAAATCGAAGGATACGACTCAAGTACGGAAGGGGTAAAAACTTTGAATATCAGATATCGGGACAGTGAGGTAAAGCTTGATGTTACGGTTGTTTCCGAGTGTATTCCGGGCGATACGTATAACGACCCCGAACCCGATTGCGTATCGGACGGATGCAAGGTAACGCTTTGCGCTCTTTGCGGCAAAGAAATTTCAAGAGAACCGATACCCGCTCTCGGTCACGAATTTTCGGATGATTACACAGTCGATACCGAACCCGATTACAAAAACTGCGGCGAAAAATCAAGGCATTGCTTAAGGTGTGACGAAAGATGCGATATAACACCTGTCGATAAGCTTATATCCGATATCAAAGGGGATGTAAACGGTGACGGTCTTGTCAACATGAGGGATATACTGATTGTCAGAAAAGCGGTTGCCACAGGTGATTTCGGTATAATTCCCGAAGTTTATTTTCAAAATGCGGATTTCGACGATAACGGAAATCTTAATGTAAGAGATATTCTCATGATAAGAAAAAAAGTTGCATACGGCAACTGAAAAGAGGTAAAAAATGCGAGCAGAAAACAGTAAATGGTACGGATAAAAAGTGCTTGTCATAGGAGACAGCATAACCTCCGACGGTAGGTGGCAAAAAGAATTTGCGAGAATTACGGGGTGCGAAGTCGCAACTCACGCAAGAGGCGGTATCGGTATAATCGATATGGTATGGGGTCTCGGCGTTGCCGACAGTCACGGAATGGCATATGACCCGACGACGGGAGTTAACGGCGAATTTCATCCTCTCTGCGAGGCCGATGTTGCCGATAAGGACCTTATAATCTTTCTCGGTGCATATAATGAAAGACATATGGAATACGGCGAAAAAGGCGACGTATGGCCTCAAAACGATACACTCAGAGGGAAGTTTGCAAGCGTTATCGAAAGAATTTTCGAGCTTTTGGATAAAACGGGAAATTTAACTTGCCGTTTTATGCTTGTCACACCGCATTGTGTCGGAAAATACGATTGGGTCGATGCCGACGGGTACGGCGAGTTTCCTGCGGGAAGCGGCAGAAGTCTTGAAACTATGGCGAATTTAATTAAGGACATTGCGGGTGAATACAACCTTCCGTGTTGCGATGCATGGCACACAAGCGGTATTAACCGCTTTACGTGGAAAGTTTTCGCAAATTCACCGACGGCAATACGTGCGGATTTCGATCCCGACGCCGAATATACGGCGCCGTATCCGCAATATGCCGATCAAGCGCACATGAACGATGCGGGATATGCAAGACTGGGTGCGTGTATTGCGGCTTTTGCCGAAACCGTTTGATTTTTTTGCGAAAAAAAGACGTAAACGGAGTTCGGTGTATTAAAGCCGCAGGGCGAAACGGAGAGGAAAATGAGAAGGACAAGACGCACGGGCAACTTTTTGATTTGTCTTTTATTCAATATGCTTTTGAATATCGACGGGCTGATTCCCGCCGTTGTCTTACTTGTCTTGCATTTTCTGTTTAAAATTTCCGTTTGGTGGTCTGTTGCGGCGGCTGTAATATGGATTGTCTGTCTTTCGGTATGGATGTTTATTATCGGTTGGGCAAGAGACTGCTCAAGTGAACCCGATGCGCCGAAGGAAAATAAAAATCCGTATTCGGCAAAAAACATATATCGGTGAATTTGCATTTTGCATTTTAATATATTAATATACTTAACAGGAAGGAGTCTTGAAAATGGGACTTATTAAAGCCGGAATAGGAGCACTCGGAGGCACACTTGCCGACCAATGGAAGGAGTTTTTCTACTGTGAAGCTCTGCCCAACAACGTGTTGATGCGCAAAGGCGAAAAGAGAATAAGCGGCCGTTCGTCGAATACGAAGGCAAGCGACAATATCATAACAAGCGGTTCGGGAATTGCCGTTGCAGACGGGCAGTGCATGATTATCGTCGAACAGGGCAAAGTCGTCGAAGTTTGCGCCGAGCCCGGTGAATTCACGTACGATGCATCGACGGAACCTTCGGTTTTTTCCGGAAAATTCGGTGACAGCTTAAAGCAAACCTTTAAGACGATAGGCAAAAGATTCGCATACGGCGGAGATACGGGAAAAGACCAGAGAGTATATTATTTCAATACGAAAGAAATAATCGACAACAAATTCGGCACGGCAAATCCCATAATGTTCGAAGTTGTCAATAAGAGAATAGGTATTAGCAGAACGGTGCAGGTAAGATGTAACGGCGTATATACTTACATTATAAGCGACCCGCTTTTGTTCTACACGAGACTTTGCGGAAACGTTGCTTCCGAATTTACAAGGGACATGATTGACGCACAGCTCAAAGCCGAATTCACAGACGCACTTCAACCCGCACTCGGCGCACTTTCCGAACAAGAGCTCAGACCCGCTCAAATACCCGCAAAGGCAAACGAGCTTAAGGCGGCAATGAATGACGCATTGAAAGCCGAATGGGTTGAAAACAGAGGCATATCCGTTGAAAAAATAGCGCTTAATCCGATAACGCTTACCGACGACGATATGAAGAAAATCAACGAGATGGAAGATGCCGCAAGCATCGGTTCCAATCCGTATATGATGGCGGGAAGAATGACAAACGCAACGGCAGACGCAATGCAAACCGCTGCGGGAAACAGTGCCGGAGCTACTACGGGCTTTATGGGCATGGGTATGATAGGCGGAATGAACGGTGTGGGTGCCGGCGGATTTGCGGCGGCACAAAACCTTTATAATACGGGTGCGAAGCAACAGAGGGAAGAAGCGCCCGATGCATGGGCGTGCACCTGCGGTGCGACGGTCACGGGTAACTTCTGCAAGGAATGCGGTGCAAAACGTCCCGATGTACAAAGCGGTACGTGGAAATGCACGTGCGGTGCGGAAAACAACGGCAAATTCTGTTCCGAGTGCGGAACGAAACGCCCTGTGGGTCCCACCGAATGCTCGAATTGCGGTTTTAAACTTAAAGAAGGGAATACGGCAAAGTTTTGTCCCGAATGCGGAAATAAGCTGTCCTAAAGGACTTATGCGCCGCTTTCGAAACAGGGGATTGCGATGAAACAACTGCTTGAATACAAATGCCCTTGCTGTGGGGGTACAATCGGTTTTGACAGCGAACTTCAGAAGCTGAAATGCCCGTATTGCGATACCGAATTCGATATCGAACAGTTAAAAAAATATGACGAGGACTTGAGAGGCGACGGAGCGGACGATATGGATTTCGGCTCCGTTTCGGGCTCCGAGTGGACTGAGGGCGAGGACAGCGGAATTTGCGTTTACGTATGTAACTCGTGCGGCGGTGAGATTGTCGGGGACGAAAATCTTGCGGCGACCAAGTGTCCCTTTTGCGACAGTAACGTTATTATAAAAGGGAAAGTTTCCGGTGAACTGAAGCCCGACGTCGTAATTCCGTTTAAACTCGATAAAGACGAAGCGAAAAAGCGTCTCGGGGAACATCTTCGCGGAAAAAGACTTCTCCCGAAACTTTTCAAAGATGAAAATCATATTGACGAGCTGAAAGGGATTTACGTTCCGTTCTGGCTTTTCAATGCATCCGTCGATGCGAATTTGAGATACAAAGCAACGAAAATCCGCACATGGAGCGACGGTAAATACGATTATACCGAAACTTCGCATTTTTCGGTAGTCAGAGGCGGTGAGGTTTCCTTTGAAAACGTACCTGCCGACGCATCGACGAAGATGGACGACTCTTTGATGGAGTCGATTGAACCTTTCGACTTTTCCGAAGCAGTCGACTTTGAAACGGCATATCTTGCGGGATATTTCGCCGATAAATACGATGTCGGAGAGAGCGAAAGCGCAAAACGTGCCAATTTGCGCATTAAAGCAAGTACGGAGAAAGCTTTTGCCGATACCGTTCGGGGATATGCTACCTGTATTTGCGAAAACAGCAGCCTCAAACTTAAAGACAAAAGCGCACTGTACGCTCTGTATCCCGTCTGGATTTTGAACACGACTTGGAAAGGCAATAAATACACTTTTGCGATGAACGGTCAGACGGGGAAATTCGTCGGAAATCTTCCGATGGACGGCGGAGCATTTGCAAAATGGCTTTTCGGTCTCGGCGGTATTATAAGTGCGGCTGTATTTGCTGCTTGCTATCTTATATCGCTCTTGATGTGACGGAGGTGCGGGATGAGAAAATTTAAAACGGTATCGGTTTTAATTTGTTTGGTTCTTCTTGCAAGCCTTACGGTCACGGCTTATGCCGAAAATTCGAATCTTCCGAGAGTTGTCGATAAAGCGGAGCTTTTGAGTGCTTCCGAAGAAACGGCGCTTGAAGAAATTCTGCTTAACCTTAAACTCGAATACGGCATGGATTTCGTCTTTGTGACGGATAAACTCGGCATTACGGAAAGTGCCGAAAAGTATGCCGATGACTATTACGACGAAAACGGCTACGGTTCGGGAAGCGATTCGAGCGGTGTGCTTATGCTGCTCAATACGGGTGAGAACAGAAGCGTGTATATAAGCACGTGCGGTAAGGCGATTTCACTGTTCGACAGTCGGATTGACGAAATCCTCGATGAGGTTATTCCGTATTTTTCCGACGGCGAATATTACGAAGGCGCACTTGAATTTGCGTCGCTTTGCGATAGGTACGCTTCGGGAAAAGACGACGAATTCCCTTATCTTAAAACGGCGCTTATATCGCTTGCCGTCGGATTTACGGCATCTCTTATCACGGTTTTGGTATGGAGAGGAAAACTCAAAAACGTGCGTTCGAAAAAAGAAGCATCGGACTATCTTGTGAAGGACAGCTTTAACTTAACGCTGTGCAGAGATAATTTTCTTTACGCTAACGTGACGAGAACAAAGCGTCCCGAAGAAAATTCTTCAAGCGGCAGAGGCGACACTCATGTGTCGTCGGGCGGCGTGACTCACGGCGGTGGCGGAAGAAGCTTTTGAAAATAAACCGAACGGGCAGAGGTACACTTCATTGCGGAGCGTGCCTCCGCTGTTTTTTTCGGTCGGTGACCGCACTGCGGTTTTCTGCCCGATTTTTTTATATACAAAGCTTATTGTTTCGCCCGAAAACAGGGTACATCCGAAGTTATCGGCAAAAAA
>CAYXMB010000097.1:0-5854 GCA_964466085.1 uncultured Ruminococcus sp. | reverse complement strand
CAATTGTCATTCTGGGGTCAAGACTCGCATAAGGGTCTTGGAAAACCATTTGCATCTTCTGACGGTATTTAAGCATCGGAACGGCAATTTTGGCCTTCTTATCGAAGATAACCTTTCCGTCGTATATAATACGCCCGTCTGTCGGCTCATAAAGTCTGAGAAGCGTTCTTCCGACTGTTGTTTTACCGCATCCGGATTCACCGACAAGGCCGAGAGTTTCGCCCTTATTTATGAAAAACGAAACATCGTCTACCGCCTGAACGTAGCGCTTGTTTTTGCCGCTGCCGCCTGCGGGAAAATACTGTTTAAGGTTTTCGATTTCAACTAATTTCTTCGTCTCGCTCACAATTCTTCCCCTCCTTTTACGACATCGTCACAGACGTCTTCGGAACACTCCGCAGTGTCGCATTCGCCTTTTTCGAAAGCCTCCTTCTGAAGAAGCCAACAGCAACTGTAATGCGTATCGGAAAGTTCTGTTTTAGGCGGCATTTTGCCGAGACAGATTTTCATGCAGTTTGCGCATCTGGGGGCAAACGGGCATCCGGCCGGAGGATTCAGGAGGTCAACGGGTTGACCTTCAATCGGAACGAGTCTCTCGGTTGTTTCGACGTTGAGCTTCGGTATCGAATTAATAAGTCCTTTGGTATATTCGTGCTTCGGATTATAGAAAATCTCGTCCGCCGTGCCGTATTCGACGATGTGGCCCGCATACATTACGGCGATTTTTTCGCACATGCTTGCAACAACACCGAGATCGTGAGTAATCATTATAATACTCATACCGAGTTTTTTACGGAGTTCCTGCATAAGTTCAAGTATCTGAGCCTGAATCGTAACATCAAGCGCCGTCGTAGGTTCATCGGCAATGAGAAGTTTCGGCTCACAGGCAAGAGCTATGGCTATCATGACACGCTGTCTCATACCGCCCGATAACTCGTGCGGATACTGACGGAGTCTTTTTGCGGGTTCGTTGATTCCGACAAGTTCGAGAAGTTCAAGAGCTCGGTCATGAGCTTCTTTCTTTGTTTTATTCGTGTGAAGTCTTATAACCTCGACTATCTGATTTTCGATAGTATAAACGGGGTTTAAGCTTGTCATGGGGTCTTGGAAGATAATAGAAACTTCATTGCCCCTGATTTTTCTGAATTCTTTTTCGGTCATTTTATCGATTTGGTGACCGTTAAAGCGAATCGTTCCGCCGACAAGCTTTGCATTATATGCGTTAAGTCCCATTATAGAATATGCGGTAACCGATTTTCCCGAACCGGATTCACCGACAATACCGAGAACTTCGCCGTCCTCCATTGAGAACGAAACGCCGTTAAGCGCTTTTACCTCGCCCGCAGGAGTAAAGAACGACAGTCTCTCGTCTTTTATTTCAAGTAATTTTTCGCTCATATTTCCCCTCCTGTCAGTCTTTCAGTTTGGGGTCAAACGCATCGCGGAGTCCGTCACCGAAAAGATTAAAAACGAGAATTATAACACTTATAAGAATTGCCGGCAAAAGAAGCAAATGAGGATACGTGTTCATTCCCTTTACCGCATCGGTTGCAAGAGAGCCGAGAGACGGTGTGGGGGCGGAAACGCCGAGTCCCAAAAAGCTGAGGTAGCTTTCCGTAAATATTGCCGACGGAATCTGAAGCGTTGTCGTAACGATAAGAGTTCCGATACAGTTTGTCAAAAGGTGTTTTCTGATTATTCTCGAACCGCTTGCACCCATTGCACGTGCAGCCGTAACATATTCCGATTCTTTGAGAACGAGAACCTGAGAACGTGTAATACGTGCCATGCCGACCCAATAAAGCAAAACGAAAACAACGAATATAGCCACAAGGTTCGGGCCTATCGTTTGCATCCAGTTAAAAGCGGGCAATTCCGCAAGTTCTATAAGTCTCGGTTTAAGAGAAACCGAAAGAACAATAATCAAAAGAACGTCGGGTATCGTATAGAGAATATCCGTAATTCTCATCATTATAATATCCGTCCAACCGCCGACAAATCCGGAAATCGCACCGTAAGTTGCTCCGACAAGAAGGACAAGCGCCGCACAAATAAGTCCGACGGACAAACTGATTCTCGTACCCATCATAAGTCGCGCCGCATAGTCACGACCGAGCTTATCGGTGCCGCAAACGTGAGGAAAAACTTCCTCTCCGGCATCGATTCTCGCCTGTTCGGTCTCACTGTATTCAAACGGTGCGAGATTTTCGCTGTACTTTATCTGCTGTTCGTAACCGTAGGGCCAGAAACTCGGTAAAATATATGCGAAAATCACGATAAGTAAAATTATCGCAAGGCTTATCATCGCTATTTTGTTTTTGCGCAGACGACGCAAACCGTCCGCCCAAAAGTTTATGCTTTTTCTGTTAATTACAAGGCTTTGCTTTTCATCTTGAGTTGCGGGAACAAAATCATCCGCATTGAGATGCATGCTGAAAGGTTTATTATGCATTTTAATCCCGCTCCTTACTTTAATTTTATTCTGGGGTCAACGACCTTGTAGAGAATATCGACAACGACGTTTGCGGTGATCAAAAGAACCGCAAGGATAATCGTCGTACCCATAATCATCGTGTAGTCTCTGTTTGTAACGGAAGATACGAACTCTCTACCGAGACCGGGTATCGTAAATATTTTTTCAACAACGAAAGAACCGGTCATAAGGTTTGCGAGCATAGGTCCGACATAAGTAATTACGGGCAAAACCGCATTACGGAGCGCATGCTTGAAAAGAACCTTAAAATTAGAAAGGCCTTTGGCTCTTGCCGTGCGAATATAATCCTGTCCCATAACGTCGAGAAGGCTCGATCTCATAAGTCTCGTAATATATGCCGTCGGATAGATGGAGAGCGCCGTTACGGGCATTATATACGACAGCGCACTGTTCAAGCCGACAGTCGGCAAAATATTCAATTTGCTTCCGAAAGTATACAGCAACAGTACACTGCTTATAAAACTCGGTATCGCAATTCCGCAAGTCGCAAAGACAATTATCACATTATCAGCAAATTTCCCTCTGTTATATGCCGAAAGGCATCCGAGCGGAATACCGACTAAAAGCGCCACGACAACCGCAATACCCGCAAGTTTTGCCGATACGGGGAATTTCGAAAAAATAATATCCGAAACGGTTTGTCCTCTCTGCTTCAAGCTCAGACCCATATCTCCTTTTAAAAGGTCTGTCATATAAGTTACATATCTTTGCATAAGCGGTTTATCGAGACCGTATTTTTCCGCAAGTGCCGCCTGAGCCGCCGCACTTATGGATTTCTCGGCAACGAACGGTCCGCCCGGAACCAAATTCATCAAAAAGAAAGTTATCGTCGCAACAACGCAAATGCTGAGAAGCCCCATTGCTACGCGCTTGATTATGTACTTACCCACTATGTCAACTCCTTGTTATCTTCTGTCACTCGGTTTTAAAAGCGGGGTGTGGCACCCGACGTTTGAAACCGAATGAAATTCAATATTAAAGCAACCACCGATTGCGGCACCTTGCGATAAAAGTTCGCCGACAAAACCGAAATGAATAATAAGCCGCACGGTATTGCAAATTGCTTCGCATTGCAAAACAGAGATACACGTCCTTATTCCGATTTATTCAAATTCGGTAATGCGAAGGCACTATTGCTCAGTATTACGATAATATTATTAAGTATTTTATCAAATATCTCGGGTTTTGTCAAGCACAAATCGGTTATTTATGCATTTATCGGCGGAATATTTTTTATTAATTACCGAAAAAAAGCGTTTTCGGCATTTTTCTTACGCAAAAATTCTCGGAAATCGGCTTTTTATCAACGATTTCCTTTCGAAAATGAATTTTTTAAAATCAAAAAATTCAAATCGGCGGATTTTGTCTTTTTTCGGCATAAAAAGTTGACAAACAGCTGCTTAAGAGGTAAAATAGGACTTACCGTTTTTATTAAAGCGGCAATTCACTGTAGGGTCGGTGCGGCAAAATGAAAAAAACGAAATTCAAAGGAGTTGTCATGCTTCTCATGACGGCTTTTATATGGGGCACGGGATTTATTGCCCAAAGCAAAGGAATGGATAAAATCGAGGCTTTCACTTTCAACGGGATAAGAACGTTGATTGCGGCCGCATTTCTCCTTCCTTTCATTTTAGTAAGAGATGCGAAATTTTCGAAGAGGGCAACCCCCTCCGAAATGAAAGCGAAAAAGGAAAACGATAAAAAAACGGTATTTTACGGGATTATAATCGGCGTTGCTTTTTGTGCGGCGGCGAATTTTCAACAATACGCATTCAATTACACAACAACAGGCAAAATAGCGTTTATAACGGCACTTTACATGTTTTTCGTTCCGATAATCGGTCTTTTCTTCGGCAAAAGGGTCTCGTGGCTCACGTGGATTTGCGTTGCGGCGGGATTTGTCGGATTATATTTTCTGTGCATCGATCCGAAAAGCGACATCGGTTTTAACAAAGGCGATGCACTTGCTCTTTGCTGTGCTTTTCTCTTTGCGATTCATATTCTGCTTATCGAAAAATACGCTCCCGACCTTGACGGGGTAAAGCTTTCTTTTGTTCAGTTTGCGGTTTCCGGCACTCTGACGGCAATCTTGATGTTTATTTTCGAAAGCCCCGATATCGAGCTTATAAAACAAGCGGCTGTCCCGATTCTCTACGGAGGTATCGTAAGCAGCGGAATCGCCTATACACTCCAGATAATAGGTCAAAAATACACGGAAGCAACGGTAGCTTCGCTTATTCTGTGCATGGAATCGGTTTTCGCCGTAGTTTGTGCCGTTCCGATACTTCACGAATACATGAGTATCCGTGAAACCGTCGGATGCGCCGTCATGTTCTCCGCTATCGTTCTTTCGCAATTTTCCGACAAAATATGCCGAAAAGGCAATGCGTAATCCGAATCTTTCAACAGTTCTATTTCAAAAACCGAGTCGTAGCTTTTCGCCGCCGACTCGGTTTGTATTTTTTCGGTATGTTTTTACACGGGATTCAACATGCAAACTTTTATGCCGTATTCGCCCGTGAGCGGGTCACGGAACAAGGGAATTTGCGGTGTGATAAAAGTAAAAATCACGAAAAGAATTCCGATAAGGCAAATGAGTGCAAACGCCGAATACGGTCTTTTGCAATGCGGGACGCCTTTTTTGAGAAGATATGTTTCGAAAACAAACGCCGTCGCCGTCGATATGAAAAAGAAAGCGATATTGAGCAAATCGGGAGATTTACCTACCGCACCGTTGTAAGTGTAGAACAGCACCGGGATAAGAATAAGCCCCGTTAAGATTCCGAATAACTTCACGCACCAAAAATTTTTATATTCTCTGAAAAATCGGCGTTGTACTACTGCGAAAGCAAGCATGGGAAAGAAAACAAGTTTCATGTGCTCCCACGTGGATTCGTTAACAGCCGAAAACAAAGCCGTCAATACGCTTTCCCCCGTCCACTCATACAAAAAATGCAAAAGCGTCCCGAAAAGAGAAACAAAAGCAAAACCGCACAACTGCCAAAGTGAAATATTGCGTTTCATAATGCACCGCCCGAAACCGTATTACTTTAATTTTATACACGTTTTCGCAATTTTATTCCTTTTTTGCCGATAACTTCGGATGTACCCTGTTTTCGGGCGAAACAATAAGCTTCGTATATTAAAAAATCAGGTAGAAAACCGCAAAGCGGTCACCGACCGAAAAGAAACAGCGGAGGCACGCTCCGCAATGAAGTGTGCCTCTGCCCGTTCGGCTTATTTTTAAAAGCTTCTTCCGCCTCCGCCGTGAGTCACTCCGCCCGACGACACGTGAGTACCGCCTTTGCCGCTTGAAGAATTTTCTTCGGGACGCTTTGTTCTCGTTACGTTAGCGTAAAG
>CAYXMB010000096.1:0-5891 GCA_964466085.1 uncultured Ruminococcus sp. | reverse complement strand
CTCCACCTCACAGCCGTTTCAAAAGTTTTCGCTTGAGCCTTTTTCAAAAGGCTCATGGGGCACGGGGCAACGCCCCGAATCAGGGTACGGGGTGAAACCCCGAATGGGGGTACGGGGCAACGCCCCGAAATCAGGGCACGAAGCAAAGCCCCGAAAAGAAAAAGCGGCAAAGTCGTCAGCAACTTCACCGCTATTTGCAAACATAAAAATCCCCGCTGTTCAAAAGTTTTTGCAAGGCTTTTTCCAAAAAGCCGAAAAGAGAAAACGTAGGATTTTTATACTACGTTATCACTGTAGGCAAACGAAACCGTTCACCCGTTTAAAGTTTTCGCTTGAGCCTTTTTCAAAAGGTTCATGGGGTGCGGTGCAAAGCCCCGAAGTCAGGGTACGGGGTGAAACCCCGAATGGGGGTACGGGGCAACGCCCCGCAATTCCGAATTCCGAATTACGAATTACGAATTCCTAATTCCTCACTCCTCATTTCCCCGCACACGCCTCACATGCTCCTTTATGGCATTGAACGACTCATCGCTTATATCATGCTCGATTTTGCATGCATCGTCCGCCGCAACGTCATCGCTCACGCCCAAAGACTTGAGACATGCGGTCAACACATTGTGCCTTTCGAAAATCTTCTCGGCAAGCTCACGTCCCTCATCAAGAAGCGTAATATAACCTTTACTGTCGATTTCGATGAATCCGCCGTTTTTGAGAAGCCCGACGGCACGGCTCACACTCGGTTTTGAGAAATTCATTTCTTCGGCAATGTCCACAGAACGAACCTCACCCTTCTTTTTAAGAAGCACGAGAATCGTCTCAAGATACATTTCGCCCGATTCCTGAAGATGCATTGCTACCTCCGTTTTTTATAACCCTACGGCGCTTTTTATGCCTTCAAGGCATTTTTCGGCACTGCTTGCCGCCGCCGCTTCGCTTTCCCCTTTTGAAAGAACGTAAATCTTTATCTTAGGCTCGGTACCCGACGGTCGAACGACAGTCACGTTTCCGCTCTCGGTGACGTAGTAAAGAACATCCGACGAAGGAAGCCCCGTCACGCCCTTCTCTCCGCTCACGTAATTCACCGTCTCACAGCTCAGATAATCTCTGAATTCAACTATCTTTTCGTCTCCGATATATTCGAGATGCTCCGTTCTGAGCCCTCTCATAACTTTCTCCATTTCGACTTTCCAATCGGGAGTATCCATCACAAGGTTAGTGACGCTTTCCTTGAAATAACCGTATTTTTCGAACAGAGCGTCAAGTGCGTCCGACAGCGTCATTCCCATCTTTCCGTAATACGCCGCCATCTCCGCTATGAGAAGCGACGCAACGACGGCATCCTTGTCCCTTGCGTAAGTCCCCTTCAGATAGCCGTAACTTTCTTCGAATCCGAGAAGAAAAGTCCCGTCACCGCTCTCCTCGTGCTTTTTGATTACCTCTCCGATAAACTTAAATCCCGTCAAAACGTTGTAGGTCTTAACACCGTGACTTTTGCAAATTTCAGCCGCCATCTCCGACGTTACGATGGTTTTTACGGCATAAGGCGAGGGCGGCATTTTTCCGAGTCTCTCGTATGCGCTTATAATATAATCCATAAGAAGCGCACCCATCTGATTTCCCGTTATACACTTGAAATTGCCGCTTCTGTCTTTCGCCATAACGCCCACACGGTCGGCATCCGGGTCAGTCGCTATTATGAGAGCGCAGTTTTTCGTTTTCGATACCTTGATTCCCTCGTCAAACGCTTCGGGAAATTCGGGATTCGGGAAAGTAACCGTCGGAAACTCTCCGTCGGGCTCTCTCTGACTTTCCACCGTGTAAAGTTTTTTGAGCCCCGCACGCTTCAAAACTTCCGGAACGAGCCTTGTTCCCGCACCGTGAAGCGGCGTGTAAATTATCTCGAATTCATCCGCAACATCCTTTATCGCATCGGCGTTTACCGACTGAGCGAGCACGTTTTCGATATATTTCTCATCGAAATCCCGTCCGAGCATTACGATAAATTCTTCCTTTGCCTCACACGGCATCGGAACGTCCTCGAAAATATCGAGCTTTGCCATAGATTTCGAAACGACTTCGGCGTTTTCGGGCGAAAGCTGCGCCCCGTCCTCAAAGTAAGCCTTGTAACCGTTGTATTTTTTCGGATTGTGAGATGCCGTAATATTAATTCCCACAACACAGCCGAGCTCTCTGACGGCAAACGAAAGAACGGGAGTGGGTCTCAGCTCCGAGAACAGATAAACCTTGATTCCCTCAGCCGACAAAACCTCAGCCGCCCTCCTTGCGAAAGCTTCCGAATTGTTTCTGCTGTCATAAGCTATGACGGCCCCGCGCTTTTTCGCATTGTCTCCCATCTCCGAAATGAGAGATGCAAGCCCCATCGTTGCGTGAGCAACGGTATAAACGTTCATAAACGCCGTACCGACTCCCATTTCCGCACGAAGTCCCGCCGTTCCGAAGCTCATGTAATCGGAAAAACGCGTTTTGAGAGAAACCTCGTCAAGCGCCCTGATTTCCTCTTTGAAATCCTCCGAAACTTTGTCGCTTCCGAGCCATTTTTCGGCTTGTAACATGTAATTTTCCATAATAACCTCCAAACCCTTCACATTATCGGCACAACCGATATTTCACCCGATGACAGTGAAAGCACTTCTCCGCTTTCACGCCTGACGCAAAGTGCGCCGTCTTGCTCCACGCCGATTACGGAAAGCGCCTCTCCCTCTCCGACGACGGTGATTTTTCTTCCTATGAGCATCATTCTCTTTTCATATTCCGCAATTATCCCGGACGACCCGTTCTCCGCATTTTGTGCCGAGAGCCTCTCGTATTCGCTCACAATTTCGTAAATAAGAGCGCAGGCATCGACTTCGCCGTCGGAATGCTCGTCAAGCGCCGTCGCAATGCCTCTCAGATTTTCGGGAACGGAGCGAATTTCGGCGTTAATGCCGACTCCCATCACGGCACGGCACCCGTCGCCTATTGCTTTCGCAAGTATCCCGCAAACCTTCTTTTCTCCGAGATATATGTCGTTAACCCACTTTATTTTCGGCGAAAACCCGAACTTTTCAAGCGCCTTTGCCACCGCAACACCGCATATCACGGTCGACAAACCGTACCCGACGTCACCGACGCAAAACGAGAAATATATTCCGCCGGGCGGAGACGCAAAACTCTTTCCGTGTCTGCCTCGCCCGCCGCTTTGGCACTTTGCCGAAATAATATCCCCCACAGCGCATTCGCCGCTCTTTACGGCGCACTCAAGGTCCGTATTTGTCGATGCGGTCTCGTTTTTTATTATGATTTTCCGACCGTCTCCGAAAAATTCGGACAAACGACATAAATTATATTCCATTTCGAATTACAAAAGCTCCAGAATACCGTAACTCTCCGATAGAAATTCGGAAAGCTCATCGGCACCGAGCGCCCTCTGACCCAAAACGCAAAGAGCGTAAATATGCTTTGCGATTTTCTTTTTCTTTTCCCCGTCGTCACCTTCGGAAAGCTTCTTTATAAGCGCATTGTCGGAGTTCAAGATAAGAGTTGCCTCCGTCGGGAAAGACATCGCACCTTCACCCGATGCGGCGTAAAGCTTCATCATGTCTTCCATTCTTCTCGACTGCTCACTCACATTAAGCACGGCGGGAATTTCGGAATCCTTGAATTTTTCGAAAACAATCTTCGTTTCTTCGGGAACAACCGTCTTGAAAATTTCGGCAACGGACTCGATTTCCTCGCCCTCGCCGTTCTTGAGCACATCGGCAATCTCCGAGTCGACCCTGCAAAAACTTACTCCGCTCTCATTCATCTCGACAACGTTTATGAACTGGCTGTCGACAAACTTATCGAGCAATACGACCTTTATTCCCTCTTTTTCGAGCATCGAAATATACGACGCCTGTTTTGCCTTATCGGCGGCATAATAAACCTTGTTTTCGTGCTTTTCTTTCGCACCCTCAAGATATTCGGCAAGCGTCACATGGGAGCCGTCGCAGAGAGTGTAAAGAACCGAACCCTTGATTTTGTCGTAGAATTTTTTGTCTCTGATACAACCGTACTCAACGAAAGTTTTTATATCCTGCCACGTTTTTTCGTATTTTTCCCTGTCGTTTGCGAAAGAGCCCGTCAGCTTGTCGCAAACCTTCTTGACTATATGATTCGATATCTTCGTCACATATCCGCTGTTCTGAAGATAGCTTCTCGAAACATTAAGCGGAAGTTCGGGACAGTCGAGAACACCTCTCAGCATAAGAAGATATTCGGGAATAACCTCTTTTATGTTATCCGATACGAAAACCTGATTGTAATAAAGCTTTACCTGACCTTCGAGATTTTCGAATTCGCTCGTTATCTTCGGGAAATACAAAATTCCCTTGAAATTGAGAGGGTAATCCGCCTTAATGTGAATCCAGAAAAGAGGTTCCCTGTAATCATGGAATACTTTGGTGTAGAACGCCTTGTATTCCTCATCGGTGCATTCCGAAGGATTTTTGAGCCAAAGCGGGCATACGTCGTTTATCGGCTTTTCCTCCGCCTTGTGCTCGCAGCTCTCATCTTCGCAATCGCACTCTTTGTGCTCATGTTCCCCGCCGTCGTCGAAATAAATTTCAACGGGCATGAAAGCACAGTATTTATCCAAAATATCGCGAAGCGCCGTCGCATTAAGGAATTCCTTGCCCTCGTCGCTTATATGCATCACAACGGCGGTACCGCAGTCGCCTATAAGCTCGTCCGCATCGTAATTTTCCTCTATCTCATAATCACCCGCATCAACGCAACTCCACTTAACAGCCGGAGCTCCGCTGTATGACTTCGTTATAACATCGACCGAACGGCTTACCATGAACGACGAGTAAAAACCGAGACCGAAATGCCCGATTATACCCGACGTATCCTCGCTTGTTCCTTCATATTTTTCAATAAATTCAAGAGCACCCGAAAGAGCTATCTGACAGATATATTTGCGAAGCTCCTCAACCGTCATACCGATACCGTTGTCCGTTACCGTTATCGTCTCGGCGTCCTTGTCAAGCACAACGTTAACCCTGAACCCCTTGTCCTCGATATCACGCACTTCTCCGAGTGAAATAAGCCTGCGAAGTTTCGTCACCGCATCGCACGAATTCGATACGATTTCACGCAAAAATATCTCCTTGTCGGAATAGAGCCACTTTTTAATAATGGGAAATATATGAGCGGCCTCAACACTTATACCGCCACGCTCCTTTTTAACTTCTTCCATCTTTCATAACCTCCGATTATCAAATTTATTATATTATTATACAACCGATACCGAAATAAGTCAATAATCAAAAAGCAACAAACTTTTTTATTTTTCCTCTTGAAAAACTCTTTCGGGTATGCTATACTTTTACGGTACGGAGGAATGAAGCATGGAAATCGGAATTTGTCACACTGAAGAAATAACGGTCACGGAAAGCCTCACGGCAAGCGCTATGGGCAGCGGAACACTCGAAGTTTTCGCAACTCCCGCAATGACCGCATTAATGGAGAAAGCGTGTTTCGAATGCGTCGCTCCCTGCCTTGACGAAGGAATTACAACTGTCGGCACGTCACTCAATATCGAGCATACGTCCGCAACCCCCGTCGGAATGAAAGTAAAAGCAAAAGGCACACTCACCGAAATCGACGGCAGAAAACTCGTATTCGATGTCGAAGCTTACGACGAAAAAGGTCTCATCGGTCGCGGCACTCACGAAAGATTCACGGTAAAATCCGCATCTTTCACCGAAAAAACCTATTCAAAACTCAACTGAAGCCGAAAATGTCGCCGTATCCCAACCGGATACAGCGACCGGAAATAAGTTATTTCACAATTAAAAAATCATAATAATCATATTAAGAAATGCCCCCTTAGTTAAATGGATATAACA
>CAYXMB010000095.1:0-5912 GCA_964466085.1 uncultured Ruminococcus sp. | reverse complement strand
AAACCGACCTCCCAATCGTTAGATTTTTGGTCTAACTTTTGGGGGTCGGTTCAAACGTCATGCCTTTTTTGTCGCTTTTTATTCGGTCAAGCCGTCTTATCAGGCGGAATCGTCTTATTCTACGGAAACTGCCTTATTCCGCAAATCTTTTTTATTCGACGTAGGTTTTTTCAAGTAAGTCTTTTTCTGCGAAAAGTTTTTTTCTGACATAGGTTGAGCGGACTATATATAAAATCAGCATAATTACCCACGCTATCATTTCGGCGTAAGAGATAACCGAATTACCGAAAAACGGTTCCATTATATACGATGCGACGATTCGGATAACGAGAGTTAAAATACCGACAAAACTTGAAAAAGCGAGGTCTCCGGCACCTTCGATGTATCCTCTGAGCGCTGTCGACGCACCGAAAATCGGATAAAAACACGCTATGTTGAAAAAGAATTCCGTTCCGATACCGACCGCTTCCTCACCCGCTCCGAACAGGGCGATAAGCTTTCCTCCGGTCGGGATTACGGCAACCGTCAGCAATACCGAAACGGCAAGCGACAGGATAAGCCCCGCCAAGAGAATTTTCGATGTTTTCTTTTTGTTGCCCTCTCCGTAGCTTTGAGAGGTGAAAGTGGCAATTCCCGAACCGAGATTTATAATCGGCAACATAACGAGAGTGTCGATTCTGTATGCCGTTGTGATTGCCGTCACGGTCGGCGTACCGAAACCGTTCATGAAATTTTGCAAAACGAGAGAACCGAGCGACGTGACGCAGGACTGAAGCATGGGCGGAAGACCGTATTTTGCGCCCTCCGCCAAAAGTTTTCCGTCGAAATTGCTTTTGGCAAAGGAAAACTTGGTCAGCGGATGCTTTTTGTTACTGTAAATTACGGTAAACGCAGTCATTACGACCTGTGAAATAACCGTTGCGACGGCGGCGCCCGTAACTCCTTTTTTCAGAACGGCAACAAATATAATATCGAGCACGACGTTGACGGCGGACGAAACGACTATGGAATAAAACGGAGTTTTACTGTCTCCGATTCCCCGAAGCGATGCCGAAAAGACGTTGTAAAGCGCCAAAAACGGAAATCCGGCAAATATTACGGTCACGTAATCCGCCGCAAGCTCAATCGTGTCGGGAGTCGTTTCGAGCAGTTTCAAAAGCGGTGTTGCGAATACGGCGCAGAGAACGGCCGCCGTTAAAAACACTCCGAAAGAGATAACGGCGAAAGCCGATGTGATTTTCGGTATGTCTTCGACGTTTTTTTCACCGTATTTTCTCGCTATGAGAACCGAAAGACCGAGAGTGAATCCCGTCATCAAAGTGATAAAGAAATTGGTGAGTGACGACGTTGCGCCTATTGCCGCCAAAGCGCCCTCGCCTTCGACGTTTCCGACGATGAACGCATCCGCCCAGTTGTAGAGCTGTTGCAACATACCGCTTAAGATAAGAGGCAGGCTGAATTTTATGAGAGAGCGCATGATGCGCCAAAGAGATTTTCTTTCTTTCATTTCCGTTTCCTTTTCGAAATCGAAGACGGCGTTTCAAACGAAAACGCCCGGCCGTAATCGGTCGGGCGGGAAAAGAGGCAATAAATGCTTTGAAAACCGAACGCCTGTCGTTTTGTAAGGTTATTGTACCACAGTTCCGAGCGGTTGTCAAGACTGCGGAAATCAGTACTGATACGACCAGTTGGGCAGAGCGTCTCTTATGGGACAGAGCTTGACTACATCGTCGTTTACCGTTATTTTTTCAAAATAGCTTTTTATAAAGTCGGTGAAAACGCTTTCGTATACGTCGTCGGAAAAAGTTTGGAAAAAGTCCTCGTTTGCCGAGCTTTTCCATGCGCCCTCGTCCATTTCGAGTCGTTTGATAAAGTGCGTGCCGTATTCGGTTTCGAATTCCGTGCTTTCGCCGATTTCGAGTTTAAACGAATTCAAAATAAGCTCATCGGGCAAATCTTCGGTTTTGTTGCAAATATAGTAACCGTTTTTGTAAGAAGTTTCTTCGGAATACAGATTATATACCGTGTCGAAATCGTCTCCGCTTTCAAGTGCTTTTCTCACTTTTTCGACTTTCGCGTCTTTTTCGGCTTTTGCCGTATCGGTGAGAGATTCTTTGATGAAGTTACCGTCGGCATCGTAGTAGGACTTGTCGTAGTCGTAGGAATTGTTGATGTAGATGTGGCGTATCCTGATATAATTGTCATTCAGAAAATCCTGTTTTTCGCCGTCCCCGACGCTTAAAACTCCGTTTTCGAAAACGAAGTTGTAAACGTAAGTCGTTTTGAATTCGTCGAGATAAATCCGTTTCAGCGTTTTTTCGTTTACGCCGTATTCCGAAAGAACCGCTTCAAGCGCTTTTTTGCTTCCGCCGGAAATTTCTCTGAAATCCGAAATTATGTCGGATACCGCCTGCTTATCCTCCGACGAAATTTTAAGTCCGTATTCGTCGAAAAGATAGATTGAAACGAGATTCATTTTAACGTAATCGTTGACAAGCTCCGTCAGAAAATCTTCGGCGGTGACCCCGTTTGATATTTCCTGCTCCCAGAATTCGTCGGTGTCGCTCATGTCGGAATACTGATTCATAAACTGCGCTTTGTAGGTCGATACCCAATAGCGGTATGCGTCCTCTCCGACGGCACAGCTTTCAAGCGTCATTGCCGCCTTTTGCTCGTTGCCGCATGAGGCAACGGTAAAAGCCGATGCAATGCACAGCAGTATGCAAATAAGTTTTTTTACGTTTTTCATTTGAATTTCCTTTCGGCACTCACGTGCGAAAAATTAATCTTCGGGCGGCAGAGCTTCCCGTGCGGCTCTTTCGTCGTCTTCAATGAGTTCAAGGTATTTTTCGACGATTTCGGTCGCGCAGTCGATTGAATTTTTACCTTTCGGGATTTTAAAGCATACCGCATACGACGGCGCTTTCGAAAATCTGACGGCGCCGTGCCCGACCGAACGTGCGAGATCGTTCAGAATAAAAGGGTTGATATCCGACGGGAAAATTCTGATTTCGCCCGTCGCCTGTTCGACTTTCGTCACTCTGCATTTCACTGCGATGCATCTCAAATAAGCCGTGCGGCAAAGCGACAGCACGGGAGAGGGAATATCGCCGAAACGGTCGCAAAATTCATCGACGACGTCATCGAAGTCTTCCGCACATTCGATTCTTGCGATTTTTTTGTACATTTCCATTCTCTGTCCCGCATCGGAAATATAGCTTTCGGGAATATAGGCATCTGTCTTAATTGAAACGGTGCATTCGGGTTTTTCCTGTATTTCGTCGCCGTTTTCTTCAAGTACCGCCTCGTTCAGAAGCTTGAGATACATATCGTATCCGACACTGTCCATGTGCCCGTGTTGCTCCGAGCCGAGAAGGTTGCCGACTCCCCGTATTTCCATATCTCTCATTGCGATTTTGAAACCCGCTCCGAACGACGTATATTCTTTTATCGCACGAAGTCTTTTTTCGGCAACGTCACTGAGTGATTTTGCGGGAGGGAATGTAAAATAGGCATATGCCTTTTTCGATGATCTTCCGACTCTGCCTCTTATTTGGTGGAGCTGAGACAGTCCGAATTTATCGGCTCTGTCGACGATAAGCGTATTTGCGTTGGGGACGTCGATTCCGCTTTCGATAATCGTTGTCGAAATGAGAATATCTATTTCTCCCCGCACAAGTTCATCCCAAATAGCTTCGATTTCGTCACGGTCGAGCTGACCGTGACCGACTGCCACTCTTGCTTCGGGAATTGCTTTTTGAATTCTGTTTGCGACGGCGTAAATCGTATCCACTCTGTTGTGGAGCCAAAAAACCTGTCCTCCCCGTTTCATTTCCCGTCTTGCGGCTTCGAGGAGCATATCTTCGTCGTACTCCGTCACATAAGTTTGAACGGGTGAGCGAAGTCCCGGCACGTCATCGAGAATGCTCATATCCATCAGACCGCCGATTGCCATGTTCAAAGTTCTCGGAATAGGTGTCGCCGTAAGCGTCAGAACATCGGCGTTTACGCTTATTTGCTTCAGCTTTTCTTTTTGTTTTACGCCGAAACGCTGTTCTTCGTCTATGATTATAAGTCCGAGTTTCTTAAATGCGACGTCTTTCGATATCAGCCTGTGAGTTCCTATTATTATATCCGTCTCGCCTCTGCGGAGCATTCGAAGCGATTTTTCCCGTTTTGCGGGTGTCCCGAAACGGGAAATGAAATCAATCGATACGGGAAATCCCCTGAAACGTGCGAGAAAGGTCTGATAATGCTGAAAAGCAAGTATGGTGGTGGGAACGAGTATCGCAACCTGATAACCGCTTGAAACCGCCTTGAAAGCCGCTCTGACGGCAACTTCGGTTTTGCCGTATCCGACGTCGCCGCAAATCATTCTGTCCATAGGATAAGGCTTTTCCATATCCGCTGTGACGTCTGCGATTGCCTCTTCCTGACTTTCAGTTTCCTCATAAGGGAAAGCATCCGCAAACTGCCTTGAAAATGCGTCGTCGGCGTCGAAAGCGATTCCCGCCGAATTTCTTCTCTTGGCATATAGTGCGATAAGTTCTTTTGCGATGTCCTTAGCCGCACTTTTCGCCTTTGCTTTGCTTTTTTTCCATTCGGTACCGCCCATTTTGGAAAGTTTAACCTCTCCGTCGGAATCGGCGGCGCCTATGTATTTTGCGACAAGGTCGAGTTGGTCGACGGGAAGAAAGAGCTTGTCGCTTCCGGCGTATTTGATATTGACGTAGTCACGTGATACGCCGTCGACCGTGAGGTTTTCGATTCCCTCGTAAAGCCCTATCCCGTACACGTCGTGAACGACGTAATCGCCCGGAACCAAGTCGTGGTATGTGATGATTTCTTTTGAATTTTTATTTCTTCTTTTGCGTATTCTTCCGCCTTCGGTTGCCTCTCTCTTCGAGCCTCCCGCCGAGAGTGAAAATATAACGAATTTTTCGGAGGGTATTTCGAAAGAGGCGGATAAATTGCCGCAAATGATTGCAACGGGCTGTTTTTTGCTTTTCCCTTTTGAAAAAACTCCGCCGATGTCACCGATGTCGGGGATTTTTTTGCCGTTTGCGATGTCCGCTTTAACGGGTGAAAATCCCTCGTCAAGCAGAAGGTCGAAAAGAGCGTTTTCTTCGGCTTCCCCTCCGACGGTGACGATACATTTGTAATTGTTTTCGTAAAACGGCGTGAGTTCCTTTAAAAGCCGAGACACGTCGGGTGAGCTTCCGCCGAGAACCGATTTGTCGGAGAATTTGAATACGTCTTTAGTCCGCATCTGTTTTTTGACGGAAATAAACGCATGAGATACGACGGTCGGCGCACTCTTTATTTTATCCGAAAGCTTTTTCTTCCCGGCAAGCCACAAGTCTGCAGGCGAAAACGGCATTTCGCCGAGCTGAGCGAGAGATTCGATATTTTCCGAAAGAAGTTTTTCGCAAGCTTCGAGTCTTGAAAGGCAAAGCGAGATATTTCTTACCGATATGACTCCGTCGAAATAGTCGGCAAGACATTCGAATTTTTCGAAAATCTCATCGGGATATTTATCCGAAAAATCGACACAGTCGGCGCACGTCAGCCCGACAAGCTCTTTTTTGAGTCTGTCCTCGACGTCGCCGGGAACGGATTTGCGGTTTTTGTTTCTTTCGATAAGACTCGAAACCGTCTCTCCGATACGGTGTTTTGCGTCGGGGGATACAATCATTTCGAGAGCAGGTACAATAAGCGCTTTGTCGATAGGTTTAACGGCACGCTGAGTTATTACGTCGAAAAAGCAAAGTCTGTCGATTTCGTCTCCGAACAGTTCGCATCTTACGGGATACGGTCCCGGCGGAAAAATGTCGATAATTCCTCCTCGCACGGAAAATTGCCCCGCTCCTTCGACAATCGAGGTTCTTTTGTACCCTGCCGAAATAAGCTTC
>CAYXMB010000094.1:0-5969 GCA_964466085.1 uncultured Ruminococcus sp. | reverse complement strand
AGAGAAAACCTGAAATACATCGTTATGGAATATGTTGAGGGAATCACGCTTAAGTCATATATGGAAAAGAAGGGGAAACTTTCGCTCAAAGAAACCCTTAATTTCACAAGGCAAATACTCAATGCTTTGATTCACGCTCACGAAAAGGGAATCGTTCACCGTGATATAAAGCCGCAAAACATAATGTTGCTTCGCAACGGCCAAATAAAAGTTACGGATTTCGGTATAGCGAAACTCCCGAATGCCGAAACGCTGACCATGACCGACAAAGCGATAGGTACGGTATTTTATATAAGTCCCGAACAGGCAAGCGGGCTTGCAATTGACAGCAGAAGCGATTTGTATTCTCTCGGAGTTACCATGTACGAAATGGCGACGGGTGAGTTGCCTTTCACGGCAGACAGGCCCGTTTCGGTTGCTTTGATGCAGGTGAATACGAAGCCGATACCTCCTAAAGAAATCAATGACGAAATGCCCGACGGTCTTAACGGAATAATTCTCAATGCAATGGAAAAAGACCCGGAGGAGAGATATCAAAGTGCGGTTTTGATGATGGCCGACGTTGAAAAACTTATCAAAGACCCGAACGCCGTTATCAAAAACGAGAACAAAAAGAAACCCGAAGGCGGATTTAAGGGAATAGTTAAAAAGCTGTTCGGCACTTCCATGCTTCCCGTAGCTCTCGGCGTTTTCGTTCCGTTCCTTATTATATTCATAATAGCCGGAGTTATCATTATCAACGGGCTTATAAACACCGAAGTGAAAACCGAAACGGTAACCGTTCCTCAATTTACGGATAAGTATTACAACGAGGAACTTGCGAAATTCTTTTCAACATCGGATATTTACAAGGCGGAAATCAAATATCAATACGACACCGAGTACGACGACGGATATATTATTTCTCAAACTCCGAATGCGGGAGCGAAAAAGAAGGTCGAAGCGGGAGTTAAGTATTGCGAGATAGTGCTCACAGTTGCAAAATCCGGGAAAGTGTCCAAAATCCCTTCGCTTTCGGCTTTGGACAGACAACATGCCGAACTCAATTTGAAAAATCTCGGAATTCCTTATACAATCGAGGAAATCAACGACGATACGTACTCTGCGGGGCAAGTCGTGAAAACCGAACCTGCCGAAGGGGAAGAACTCAAAGAAGGTGAAACACTGAAAGTGTATATTTCGATAGGTCCCGACAGCGGGGATATCGAAATGCCCAAAATCACCGATTTGACGGAAGCGGCGGCACTTTCCAAACTTCTTGAAACCGGACTTCGAATCGGTGAGGTTAAGTACGAAAAGTCGGATAAAGCGGCGGGAACGGTTATTTCTCAAAGCATTTCCGAAAAAACCAAAGTATCGGCAAACACGAAAGTTGATGTTACGGTAAGCGGAGGTAAAGATTACGACCCCGAAAAGGGATTGCATCCCGACACGGAGGCCGAAACGACCAAAAAGCAGGAAACGACGAAAACCCCCGAAACAACGAAAAAAGTCGAAACAACTAAGGCTCCCGAAACGACCGAAAAACAGGAAACGACAAAAAAGGTTGAGACAGCGGAACCTGTAACGGATGCTCCCGTAACGGGAGATGTTACCGAAGGCGGCGATAACATCGAGCCTGCAAATGACATTGATGCATGAGAGAAAAAAACGGTATAGTAATTAAAGGCGTCGGCGGAAGATACACCGTTTTCTGTGACGACGGAACGTTCAGAATTTGTCTTGCACGGGGCGTATTCCGCCACGAAAACGCCTCCGTTGTAGTCGGTGACAGAGTAAAAACAGTAGGTGACGAAAAGGAAAACGGTACGGAGGGATTTGTAATCGATGAAATATACGGCAGAAAAAATTGCCTTATAAGACCTTCGCTTGCCAATCTTACTCATTTGTATGTCGTAATTCCGTGCGCTAAACCGAAACCCGATATTGTGACTGTCGACAAGCTCGTTTCCATAGCCGAAAGCAAAAAAATAGAGCCCGTAGTTGTCGTAAATAAATGCGATCTTGATAGGGATGAATGTTTTTCGATTAAAGAAATTTACGAAAAAGCGGGATTTACCTGCTTTGCGCTCAGCGCCGAAACGGGCGAGGGATGCGAGAAACTGTTTGACTATCTCAAAAGTCGGTGTGACAACGGCGTGACTGTGAGCGCTTTTGCCGGTGCGTCGGCCGCCGGGAAATCCACTTTAATGACAAGGCTTTTTCCGGAGCTTAACCTTAAGACCGGTGACGTCAGCCGAAAAATTCAAAGGGGCAGGCATACGACAAGACACGTGGAACTGTTCTCGGTTTTCGAAAACGGAAAATGCTTTATAGCCGATACTCCGGGATTTTCGCTTCTTGACTTCGCATCGTATAATTTTTACGGGCTATCGGAACTTCCGTCGACATTCAGAGAGTTTGACGCGAGTCTCGGAAAGTGCAAGTATACCAAATGCACTCATACGAAAGAAGAAGGATGCGATATTTTGAGGCGTGTTGAAAACGGTGAAATACCGAAAAGCCGTCATGACAGTTATATTGCTCTGTATGAAGAAATAAAAAAAGTACCCGAATGGAAAAGACGGAAAAAAGAAAACTCATAAGGTGACGGATGGCCCGATATTTGCATATACTGACAGCAGTAAACGATGCGAGGTGCCGTATGAAAATTTCCGTTATTAAATGTCCCGTTTTTCTTATTCCCATTGTTAAAAAGCTTTTCGGTATTGACCGAAGCTGAAAAACGCAAACCGAAAAAAGCCCCGCCTGTGGGAAACACTTTGCCTGAAGCGTTTCCCATAGGCGGGGTCTCTCATTTTCAAAATTTCGAAACATTACTTAACTATAAACGCCGCCGGAAGCTTCCACGAATCGTTTGAATAGTAAAAAGTAACGCTTGTCATCAGATATTCGTCGCCGTAATACATGCAAGAAGAGCTTCCTCCGTCAAGATTTGCGGCGTTGACGGCACCGTACTCCGTCATTATTTCGATAAGGTCGGATGCCGATGCTCCGAGATGCCCGCTTTTTCCTCTGCCGTCGGTGACAAGAAGCAATACCGAACCGTCGGCACATTGACCGATAGCTGTTCTCGGATTAAGTCCGCTTCCCATGCCGTTCATTCCTCTCGGATTTCCGTTGATTATGAGTTGAACGAAATGGTTGTTTGAGTCGCTGCTTTCCTCTTGGAAAGTTACGGCATCCCGTATTCCGTTGGTTTCAACAAGCTCTACGATGTCGGCAGGTGTCATTCCGTCGATATCTATTATTTGAAGAATATTGTCGTTTGTAAATCCGATAAGTACAAGACCGGGCCATTCACTCGGCTGATTGTGTTGGATTTCACCGTTTGAAACTATTACGCCGTAGGGCCTGCCACCCGAATTGCTATACGAATTGTAAAGTCCGCCGTTTATTGCCGCAACGGCACCGCTGTCTTTAACAAGCTGTTCAAGCGTTACTCCGACATCCCTCCAGGGGTAGATTGTTGCAAGGCTTACCCTTGACGGGTCTTTAACTTTAATAAGATTTGCGGTATAAGTTCTTCCCGAAATTTCGATAACTTCGATATCCTTTCCGGAATCGTCCTCGCCGCTTTGGGTGTCGTCGAAATCGTTTATGGAAATCATATCCGAATTAACTTCATCATTGATTTTTTCCATTGAGTTCGAATCGACGATTTGCTGAACCTCGTCGGAAGGGACAAACCATGACACGAGAAACTTAAGCTGTCCCGTTTCAAGCATTGTCGTGACGAAAGTTTGTTTTGCACTCGGAGAGGTTGAGCCGCAAATCATCTTCATTGATATAAAAAGTGTTGCGACAAGAAATATTATCAAAGTCATTAAAACGGCAAGAACCCGAAGTGACCATTTCCCGATTGAGGCAAGCGGATTTCTTCTGTTATACGTTCTGTTCATCTGAATACCTTCTATTGAATTTCTTTATAATCGACGAAAACCCAATGCGCATCGTCGATGCCGTTATCGGTGTCGTCGTATTTCACAAAATAAAACGTGCTGTTTATCGTGTCTTTAACCGTCATACCGGTTGAGAGATGCATGTTTTTCTCAAGGAGAATGTCGCATGAAAAGCAGTCATCGGAATATTTGACGAAATTGGATATTTTTTCTGTGCAGAAAGGAGGATTTTCAAGGGTATGCGTGCTTGTGAAAGTTATATCTATACCCGTTGCCCATTTCCATGCAACTCCCTGTAAATAGCTTCCGTCTATGAGGTAGGGGGATATTTGATAATATCCGTTGGTTTTGCCTGTGAGGTCTTGTGTCATGAAGAAACTCCAAAGCTTTGCGACTTCAAGAGGGTCGATATCAACATCGAGAGGATTTTCGTCTTTTCCCGACTGAACGTCGATTTCGACTTTTCTTCCTTCAAGCTCAAAGCTCACCTCGTCTCCGTTGTTGTCGTATATTTTGAAATTCGGCTCTCCTCCCATTATGCTTATTACGTAAGTTGCCGTATCGGGAACGCTGTCGCAATACTCTTTAACGTATTTCAGCGAGTCAATCGGAGTCAGAGTAGCTATATCGAGGGGAAGCGTATCTTTACCTTTTACCGTGAAATTCGACGGAACCGTGATTTTGTAATCCGTAAACTTCGGCAGATTCGTACTGTCGTAGCTTACGCTGTTACCCAGCACGTCGTATATCTCTATGTCGGGTTTTGAGAGAGTTTTTATGTCGTAAACCGTCTTCGATAAATCGTCACTGTTTTCTCCGACGACTGTTTCTCCTTTGTTTTTGACCGTTACGGAAATCGGAGAGGTGAAATTCACTTCGTAACCGCATGAGGTGAATTCGGCGATTTTCCATCTGTCGAGAGTGAAAATCAGGAGCTTCGTTTCCTGTCCCACGTGTTCAAGGGTGAATGTTGCGACTTTATATCCGTTGCTTATTACATCGAGAACTTTTTTAGATGCGTCGACACTGTCGTGATTTTCTTTGAACGACAAATTCCCTGCGAGAAATTCCGATTTGAAATTCAAAATATCCTCGTCGCTTGCCGAAAATTCTTCTTTTAAAGAATTCACCGACATTATTTTGCTTATTTCTTCAACACTCTCGGCTTTTTCGAGAAGGTTTATTTGATTTTGTAAAATGTTTTCCGGCTGTGAATTTTCGTAATCGACCAATGCACCGTGAACGTAAATGACGATGCCTATCGAAACGGCGAGAAGAACGGCAACGAAAATCAGATACGAAACTTTAAACGAAATTCCGGGCTTCGAATGAGTACGGCTTTTGGCGGAGTATCCATAGCCGCCTTTGCCACTCGGCTTTCTTGCTTTTCTGTCGGAAGTATAATTTACATTTGCTGTCGATTGGCTTTTTTTGAAGCTTTTATCTTCGGTCTTTGCGGCCGTTGTGTTCTTTCTTACACCGAATACATTCGAATCCGCATAGGGTGTTCTTTTATTTATATACGTTTTTCCGACTGCCGTTTTTTCTTCGACACTTCGGCGAGTATCGGTTCGGTGATCTTTTTCGCTTGCTTTTTTTGCAACTTGCGGGGAAGTACCTACCGAAGGCTTTTTTCTTTTTGTTCTTATCGGAACGGCGTCGTCCTCGTCGTAAACGTAATTTCTCCTCATCTGTATACCTTTCGGCTCGTTTCGAGCTTTTTCTGTTTGATATTTGAAATTATATCATATTAAACTCTTTATTTCAAGTATATTATTATATCTTTGAAAAATTAACCGTTTCGAAAACGGCGACCCGAAAACCGCTTTTTCGGTGACGGTAAATTCTTACGCTAAATGCAACTTTTGAATTGCAATGTTGTATTCAATGTGAGAATTTACTTTTTTTGCCGATAGTTCGGATAATTTGAAAAAACAATTGACAAAGTCGGGAATTTGTGATATTATATTTAGGTAATTAAATTACTCTTGCAAAACAGCTTCGGGTGCAAGATGTTCGGAGGGATATCGAAGCGGTCATAACGAGGCGGTCTTGAAAACCGTTTGA
>CAYXMB010000093.1:0-5998 GCA_964466085.1 uncultured Ruminococcus sp. | reverse complement strand
AGCGCAGTGGGCATCTCTTTTCTGCGAAAACGGTCTCGGCGTCAGCAAGGTGGTAGGCGACCTTCTCGGCCCTTGCATGTTTGCGGCATGTATGGGTATCGGAAGAACGTTTTACGGCATAAAAGGTGCCACAATCGACTTAACGAAAGCGCTTTCGGTTTGTTCCGCACTTTCAATTGTGTGTTACGTTGCGGCATCTTTCTTTAAATCTCCCGTCATATCGCTTGCGGGGTGTGCTTTGTGCGGACTCGGAGTCAGTCTTATGTGGCCCGGAATTTTATCTTTTTCGGCAGACAGGTTTTCAAGCGGAGGAGCGGCCGTGTTTTCGCTTCTCGCTCTCGCAGGCGACGTCGGATGTTCAATAGGCCCTTATATTACGGGAATTGTATCCGATAAAATCTGCTCATCGTCGGGAATTGCCGAAAAAGCGGCATCTCTTTCGATGACGGTTGATGAGGTCGGGATGAAATGCGGAATTGCGGCGGGGACGGTTTTTCCGATAATTATGTTTATTGGAACGTTAATTTTAAAATCGAAAAAGAACGTCGAAAAAGTCAATTCTTGAATACAGTTACATTTAACGGAATATCGGCTGTGTGCTTGCGATAAAGGGGCACACAGCCGATTTTCGGTTTATTATATAAAGCAGTCAGAGAAACAACGGACGCATTTGGTGCATACCGAGCGCATATTCTGCCGCAATTTCCGTTTTCGAAAAGTCCGCAACGAGAGAATGGGGCTTTTCGGTCGGCATATCCTGGAGCATAGGTACGAAATAAATGTTTTTTCTTGAAAGAAGTGTTGCTATATTTTTTAAATTCGCACTCATTGCATCGTTTGTCGCAAGGGCGATAAGGCAAGGCCTGTCACAGCGCAGATGTGCTTTTGCCGCCATCGTAACCGTTGTATCCGTTATGCCGTTTGCGAGCTTTGCGAGGGTATTTCCCGTGCAAGGTGAGATAATCAGCAAATCAAGCGGATTTGTCGGTCCTAACGTTTCGGCTTCGGGTATTGTCAGCACAAGTGAATTACCTGCGATGTTTATGATTTTATTTCGGAAATCGACGGCTGCGCCGAATTTCGTATCGGTAGTTGCCGCATTTTCGCTCAGTATCGGGATAATTTCCGATGCGACAAAATGTTCTTTTACCGTTTTCATTGCCTCGATACTTCTGCCGTGAGTGCAAAACGAGCCGCAAAAAGCATAACCTATTCTCATATTATCTCCTGTTTGTAAATTCAGATTGCAACAATTCATCAATGCATTTTCCGATTATCCGTCCGGCACTTTTCGGAATATATCTTCCGGGCAGAGAAGGGGCGCGAATGTAATTCGAGCCGAAAAGTTTTTTCGCATCTTCGTCAAGACCTCCGGGCGAGGATGCAAGCTCTATATATTTGGTTTTGGTAATATCTTCCGCAAAGCGTTTGTCAAACAGAACCGACGGCACTGTGTTGAATACGCAGTCGAAATTCGAAAACGAAATAAATTTATCGAGCGAAACGGCTCTGAACCCCATGCATTCGGCTTCGGCAAGGCTTTTTTCGCTTCTTGCGTATACCGTTACGTTTGCGCCGAGAGCTTTAAGCTTTTCCGAAAGTAATTTTCCGATTCTTCCGTAACCCGTAACGCACAGATTGGAATCGAAAACCGTAATTTCGCTGTTGTCAAGAAAAACCCTCAGAGCTCCTTCGGCGGTTAAAAGCGAATTCGGCATACAAAGTCTCTCGCAGGCGAAATAATCGGTAAAATCAGCCTTGAATTCCCTCATAAAAGCCTTTTCAAAGTTGTTTGCCATAGCACAAAATATTTTTGCATCGCCACACGGTTCGATAACGTCGGCAAGAAAATAATTTCGATTTGAAAGCGGGCAATTTATTTTACCTTTGCCGTCGAAAGACGGAATCCCGAAAACAACCGCTTCAAAGTTTTTTGATGTGAGTGAGTTGTCGATTTTTATATTTGTCACGATGCTGTCGGCATCGAATCCCGCGAGAATAACTTCGTGCCCGACTTGCGAAAGATATTCGGCGGCATATATTTGTCGCTTATCACCGCCGAAAACAAGTATTTTCATGGTACTGTTTCCTTTACCTATCCTTTCATTTGTTTTACTACAGTATATTCTTTTGCTTATCTTCTTGCCATAATCTTTCGGTACTTGCTTTGCGACGATGTCTTTCTTTTTGATTTTGACGAGATAAACGCACCGAACGTGCCGAGCATAACGCATACAAGTCTCAATATGACGGAGATCGGGAGTGAAAAAGCGTTGCTTTTCAGTATAAGCGAAAGAATAAACGCAAGAAGTACGAGAAAAGCCGACGTTATAAGCCCGCCGAGAACACCCATACCGGTAATTTTATCGGATAGCACACCTGATACGAAATACGATATTAAAGTAAATACAACCGTCAGCGGCATAATTACTTGCATGGGACTTGAAAAAAACAGCAAAACGGTGCATTCAAGCGCAATAAGAAGTACCGAAACCGAAACGGCAACAAGTATTGAAATTAAAGTCGGTGCAAAAATACTATTCCTTTTTTTATATGGCATAAAAAAACCTCCGCACGCCTGTTTTTATTACAAGCTATGCGGAGATTTTAAAAGTATGACTCAGTCTTCTGCGTCTTCGGCTTTTACGTCGATTTTCGCTACCGCACTGCGGAGAAGTCTGATTTTCGTTCTGTCTCTGCTTGTCTCGATTACCATAGTTTCTTCTTTAATCGAAACGACTTTACCTATAATGCCGCCTTTAGTTGTGATTTCGTCACCGGGCTGAAGGTTGCTGAGCATCTGATTGTATTCTTTTTCCTGTTTCTTTTGAGGTCGTATCATAAAGAAATAGAAAACAACAATCATCAGAACAAGGAAAATAATGGATCCGTATCTGACATACCAAGGCTGTTCAGCTGTCTCATCACCGGTTGTTTCGGTTGCGGTCTGATCCGCAGTCGCCATTGTACATGAGAAAAGACTGAAAGCCATTGCGAGAATGAGAAGGATAGCAATAAGCTTTTTCATTTTTAACTCCTTAGGTTATATTTCAAACTATTATACATGCATTTCCTTTCGAATTCAATCCTTTTTTCGAAAATTTATAAAAAATATACATTGTATCCGATTAATTCCTGCTTTGAATATGCGGAAAAAGGAAATCATAATAATGCTGTTACGACAGTAATCAACGATAACGGAGGAAAATATGTTACTTGACAGAATTGCGTTAATTCTTGTAATTATAGGTGCCGCCAACTGGGGAAGCGTCGGACTTTTCAGATTCGATGCCGTTGCATGGGTCTGCGGTGGCAGAGAAGCAATGCTTGCACGAATAATTTATACCGTCGTATTTCTTGCCGGAATATGGTGTATTTCGCTTTTGTTCAGAAGTCGGGAAGAGGCAAACGAGACTGCGTAAGCGCCTTTTTCGCAAATTTATATAACGAGGAACCCGAACCGAAAGACGAAAGCCGACGGTTCGGTTTTTGCGTGCGTTCCTCAAACCGAAAATGCGGCAAAGTCCCGTAAGACCTTGCCGCATGAGCAAAAGAGAATATCAAGCTTTTCCGAAAATAGTAATATTGTATATTCCGGGTGTGATTTCGAGTTTTTCTGCAAAAACGCTAAGCTTTGCCGAAAATGCTTTTGCGGGAGCGAAGGTAACGTAATCAATCGGCATTACGACCGCCGAATCCGTTTTATCGACTGCGGTTTTCCAATTGCCGTTTTCGTCTTTTAATTCAAGCTTGTAAGGTATTGGGGCATTTGTTTTCCCGTTTCGGGAATCAAGACCCACTTCGTTCCATATGATACGAACGGAATAAACTTCGGCACCGAACGGAGGAAGCGAAATTTCAAGGACGGGGGTGGAGTCGGTACTATCGGGCTCCCACCATGTTGTGAGGTCATCCGTTACGGCATAACGTGCATCTTTGCCGGGTGCGCTGCTTGACGCTTCTGCGTCACGCTTTGATGAAACGGGCAATAAATCGGGTTTTGTGCTTTCGGTAACCGATTCCGCAGGCGACGGTTGCGGGATGTCGGTTATCTCTTTACATATTATATCTCCGTTTTCATCGAATTCTATTCTGTCATATCCCACTGTTCTTTCGAACTTGTGCTTGGAACACAAAACCGAAGTATAGAACACCCACGACGTATTGTTCGGCCCGTCGACGATACATCCATGACCGGGACCTTTTACAACTCCGTTTTTTTTCAAGGTAAAAGGGCTGGTTTTCATGTATTCGAAATCGGAAAGCGGTTTTTTGCTTTTGTAAGCACCGAGTGCATAAGTCGAATACTCCGTTCCGGGAGCCGAATAAACGAGATAGTAAATTTCGTTTTTCTTATAAAGCCAAGCACCCTCTACCGCACTTGTCATTGAATCTTCGTTGTATTCACCGTTTCGCTCCCACACGTGTTCGGGATTGAATGCGATAAGCCTTACGGGAGTACCGGCAAAACGGCAGGGGTTATCGGCACAAAGCTCAACTCCGTAAATCGAAGTGGAGTGAAACTCGGATTCGTAAACGCAATAATATAAATAGAGCTTTCCGTCGTCGTCGGAGAAAAGCATCGGGTCATAATATAAGCCGATACCGTTCCCGTTTTTGTCGCAAAATTCGCCGACCGGAAGGTATTCGCCTAAAATATTATCGGAAGAATAGAGAAGTGAATTACATGCGCAGAGAAGGTATTTTTCACGGTGCCGAACGACTGTCGGAGCATAGCCTATGTCGTAGGGTTCGATTTTTTCGTGTTTCCACGTGCAAAAATCTTCGCTTACCCATGCCATACCGCATGAGGAGAAAAGATACCATTTTCCGTTTTCAAACAGTACCGTCGGGTCGGCAGCTTCGCGCCATGCCGCTCCTTTTTTGTATTCGGTGCGAGCAAGTCTCCCTATCGGCATATCCGGAAGCGGAATGGGATTTACGTAAGTCTTAAAACCGAAATCGGTATTTTCACGGCTTGATTTTATATTCATAAAATAACGTCCTTTGCAAAAACAGGAGGTGCTTTTCGGGCACCTCCCATGTAGGCTTTTAAATCTTATTTCGAAAGTCTTGCTTCAAGATTTGCAAGTTCTTCTTTGAGTTCTGCGGGAACTCTGTCACCGATAAGAGCATAGAACTCTTTGATGTTTTCAACATCGGCAAGCCATGCTTCTTTGTCAACGGTTAAAAGTTCTTTTACGGTATCAAGAGTGATATCGAGTCCTTCGATATTAATGTCTTCGGCCTTCGGAACGAAACCGATAGGTGTTTCCACAGCGTCGACTTTTCCTTCGCATCTTGCGAGAATCCACATAACAACTCTCATGTTGTCACCGAATCCGGGCCAAATGAAGTTGCCTTCGTCATCGGTTCTGAACCAGTTTACGTTGAAGATCTTCGGCGGGTTGGGAATGAGTTTGCCCATTTCGAGCCAGTGTGCGAAGTAATCACCCATGTTGTAGCCGACGAAAGGTCTCATTGCCATAGGGTCACGTCTTACGACACCGACAGCGCCTGAAGCGGCCGCTGTTGTTTCACTTGCCATAATCGAGCCGACGAACGTACCGTGCTGCCAGCTTGTTGACTGATATACGAGGGGAGCTGTCTTTGCGCGTCTGCCTCCGAAAATAATTGCGGAGATGGGAACGCCTGCGGGGTTGTTGAATTCGGATGAGAGGCAGGGGCAGTTAGCCGCAACGGCGGTAAATCTTGAGTTGGGATGAGCGCCCGAAGTGCCGACTTTATCGGCTTTGTCGTATTTTGTGTAATCCCATGTTTCGCCTCTCCAGTTTTTAGCGTTGTGAGGCGGGTTGTCGTTGAGACCTTCCCACCAAACGGTGTTATTGTCGAGGTCGTGGCATACGTTCGTGAAAATGGTATCCTTACCGCAAGTATGAAGTGCATTGGGGTTGGATTTTTCGTTTGTTCCGGGTGCTACTCCGAAGAAGCCGTTTTCGGGGTTAACAGCCCAAAGTCTGCCGTCGGAACCGACACG
>CAYXMB010000092.1:0-6029 GCA_964466085.1 uncultured Ruminococcus sp. | reverse complement strand
AACGTTAAAATAGGCAAGGATATAACGCTTGAAGAAATCCGTTCCGAAAGCGATGCCGTTTTCGTTGCCGTCGGCGCATGGAAGAGCGGGTCGGTAAGATGCAAAGGCGAAGAGCTTGACGGAGTTATCGGAGGAATAGATTTTCTCCGCCGTGTTTCTCTTTTCAATTCGGGAGATGCGCCGTTGCCCGAAATCGGCAAGACGGTATGCGTTGTCGGCGGAGGTAATACCGCAATGGATGCATGTCGAAGTGCGGTGAGACTCGGTGCCGAGAAAGTTTTCGTCGTTTACAGACGTACGAGAAACGAGATGCCGGCAGAGGATATTGAAATTACCGAAGCTATGGAAGAAGGCGTCGAATTTAAGTTTTTGACAAATCCCGCCGAAATAATCGGTGAAAACGGAAAAGTCAAAACGGTAAAACTTCAGGTGATGGAGCTCGGAGAGCCCGACGCCGGTGGCAGACGATCCCCTGTTCCCGTTGAAGGAAAATTCGAATATATCTATGTTGATACCGTAATTGCCGCAATAGGTCAGACTATCAGCGCCGAAGGTCTTGAAGATATCGAAAAGACACAAAAGGGAACTATAGCCGCCGATGTCACAACGTTCAGAACTTCTCTTGAAGGTGTGTTTGCCGGAGGAGATGCCACCAACAGAGGAGCTTCCATTGCGATAGAAGCGATAGGTGAGGCAAATAAGGCGGCGGAGGTTATAGACTCCTATTTAAAGGGCAATACAACCCCTTATAAGAAACCTTTCGTATCGGAACGCATTGTGACACCCGAAATGCTTTCGGACCGTAAAAAGGCTCCGAGAGCCGTCATGCCCGTTCGCTGCGTTGAGGAAAGAAAACGCGATTTTGATGAAATCGTGCTCGGTATCGACGAGGATACCGCCCGCGCCGAAGCCTCCCGTTGCCTTTCGTGCGGATGTCACGATTATGCGGATTGCAAACTTATCAAATACGCAAATCGCTACGATATAAAACCTGAGAGACTTGCAGGTGCAAAGAACGTGGCTCCCGTTGAGAGAAAACTTGTTTCGATAGAGAGAAATCCTTCCAAATGTATTCTTTGCGGTCTTTGTGTCCGTGTTTGCGACGAAGTTGCGAAAAAAGGAATTTTGGGTCTTGTCGGACGTGGTTTTTCTACGGTTGTAAAACCCGAATTTAAAGATTCCGATGTTATATCGGGATGCATGAACTGCCACCTTTGCGTTGACGAATGTCCTACGGGTGCTTTAAAATTACTTAAATAAGAGGTGCTGTAATGGAATTAACCGAAGCAATGGAGAAACGGCACAGCGTCCGCAAATACAGCGATAAGCCCCTTGATAAAGATGCATCCCGTGCTTTGCGTGATGAGATTTCGGCGTGCAATTCGGAAAGCGGTTTGCATATTCAGCTCATTGAAAACGAACCTTTGGCATTTGACGGTTTCATGGCACATTACGGTAATTTTGTCGGGGTGAAAAATTATATAGCACTTGTCGGAAAAAAAGATAAGGATTTCGACGAAAAGTGCGGATATTACGGCGAGAGAATCGTTCTTAAAGCTCAACAGTTGGGGCTTAACACCTGTTGGGTTGCCTTGACTTATAAGAAAATCAAGGGAGCATATGAAATATCCAAAGGTGAAAAGTTGCTTGCCGTAATTTCGGTGGGATACGGACTCAGGCAAGGAGTGTCTCATAAATCGAAGTCCGAAAGCGATGTAAGTAACGTTTCAAGTGAGTCTCCCGAATGGTTTAAACAAGGCGTTAAGGCGGCGCTTCAAGCTCCGACTGCAATGAATCAGCAAAAGTTTTTCATCGAATATGACGGTGAAGGGGTTTTTGCAAAGGCTGCGGCGGGCTTCTATACGAAGCTTGATCCCGGCATTGTTAAATACCATTTCGAAATCGGTTCCGGTAAAAAGTTTTTCGACTTTTCAAACAGGAATTAGCTTTTAAAAAATTGAAAGCCTTCGCGGTACCTTTAAGGCGTGCGAAGGCTTTTTAGTTGTTAAATATAATGATATTTTTTTCTTTTAGCTATTATGAAAACGGCACTTACGATAACCGCCATCAGTTCGGCAACGACGATAGATATCCATATACCGTCGATTTCCCAGAAGTGAGGGAGAATCAGTATTGCCGCAATTTGAAAGACAAGCGTTCTCAAAAACGATATTAAAGCGGACGTAACTCCGTCGTTTAACGCCGTACAAAATCCCGATGCGAAAATGGCATATCCCACAAAGCAAACCGCCAACGCGAATATTCTGAAACCTGAAACGGTAAGTTCCATAAGCTCACCGTCATAACCGACGAATATGCCCGAGAGAGGGCCTGCGAAAACTTCGGCAATCAGTATCATCGAAAGACCGACAATACCGATTATCACAAGGCTCTTTTTGAAAATGCCTTTCAGTTCCGTATGATTTCCCGCACCGTCGTTATAACCTACGATAGGCGCCGTTCCTATTGAATATCCGAGAAAGGCCGCTGCGAAAATACCGCTGACGTACATCATGACGCCGTATGCCGCAACGCCGTTTTCGCCCGCATAACTGATTAACTGCTTGTTGTACAGCATACCGACAAGGCTCATTGAAATATTGCTAATGAATTCGGACGAGCCGTTAACGCACGCCTGAATCAGGGCTTTTGCGTCAAACTTCGTTTTACCGAGACGTAAAATACTGTCGTTTTCCCTGCCGAAGTAGATAAGAGGAACAACACCTCCGATTGTCTGGCTTACCGCCGTTGCCACTGCCGCTCCGGCAAGTTTCAAATTTTGAGGAAGAAGTATTACAAGAATCGCATCGAGCGCCATATTCGTAACTCCCGATATAACGGTTGACGCAAGTCCCAATTTCGGCTTTTCAGCCGTAATAAAGAACGACTGAAACAGAAATTGAAGAATGTTAAACGGGAGAGCGATAAGAATTATACGTGAATATATAACCGCATTTTCGAGCATTTCGCCGTCTGCACCGAGAAGTCTTGCAACGGGTCGTATGAATACGATTCCGAGAACGGCGAAAACGACTCCGAGAATGAAAGCAACGTAGACGAAGAGTGAAAAGCAGCGATTTGCTTTTTCTTTGTCTCCCTCACCGAAAGTTTTCGCAACTATTGCCGAGCCTCCCGTGCCGAACATAAATCCGACGGTTGATAAAATCATGAGAAAAGGCATTATAAGGTTTATTGCCGCAAAAGGTGTTTTTCCGGCGAAGTTCGAGACGAAAAATCCGTCAACGACACTGTAAATCGATGCAAATACCATCATGCCGATAGAGGGCAGAGTAAAACGAATAAGTCTCCCGTAGGCAAAATGGTCCGACAGTTTTATTCTTTGTTTCATGAATTACCCCTTTCAAACCATGATTGTGCAAAGTTTGCGACAGCCGGTGTCAGCTCTTTTATGTTCCACCCGGTCGTATTTACGGTCAGGTGATACGAATCTCTTTTGCCCCACTCGGTTCCCGACATAAGTTCTCTCGTTTCGGCACGGACTTTGTCGATTTTTTTCATTTTTCGAATTAATTCTTTTTCACCGTAATTTTCATCATCGGATACTCTTTCAAGACATCTTGAAACTTTTGCTTCGCTGTCGGCGCATACGAATATGTTAAACGGATTGTATTTCTCCAAAATGATATCGGCATTTCTTCCGACGATAACGAAATCTTTTCCCATTGCCGCAATTTCTTCGATTACCTTTTTTTGCGTAAGCAAGAGATTTATTTTCGACGACTGAATATACGATGTAGAATTCAAAGTACCTCGAAAAGTTATGCTCTGATTTTTCCATCCGTGATTACTGAGCGTGTTTTCGACGTAGCTTTCATCTATTCCGCTTTTCTCGGCAACCATAGAAATTATTTCACTGTCGTAATAGTCGCATTCGAAAAAGTCGGCAAGCCTTTTTCCGAGTTCGCGTCCGCCGCTCCCGAATTCTCTGCTGACGGTAATTATTTTCATTCTGCTTTACTCCTTTTTTGCTTTTTTTGATAAAATGCAGGTTGTTTTGTCTGTAATCCGTTCGGATATGCAAAGCTCGATTCCCACAACGCCGTATTTATTCTGTTCCTCAACAGAATAATATTGTTCCATGTCGGACGGCTTTGCGTTGCCGACATTTTCGGCTGTGTATCCGCATTTCAAAAGAGGCAGCGATTTGTACAATTCTTTGAATGTATCAAAACGATGCAAATTCACAACGGTGGTATTAATCGTTTCGCCGGTGGCGGTATTGGTAAAAACAATCCTATCGCCTATTTTTACTTGTTGACGCTTCTCGTCAAACAAGCGAAGTTCAATGGTCTTTTTTCCGCTTTGAATCATTTCAAACGGAGAAGAATTAAGTCTCATATCATGAACACTGAATTTCCGATTTAAAATTGCTATCGTCTCCACGTGGGATGTGCGGGGGAACAGGTCGGCGGCGATGACTTTTTCGATTTTGTAGTTGCAAAGCAGTCCTTTGATGTCCCGTGAGAGAGTTGAGGGATTACATGAGACGTAGATAATTCTTTCGGGTGAGAAACTTTGTATTTCCTTCAGTGCCGTATCTGAAAGTCCCGCTCTCGGCGGATCGACGGCAAGACAGGCAACTTTCCCGTTATATACGTTTGCAATCTGTGCCGAATCGGAACAGTGAAATTCGGTATTGAGTATTCCGTTTGCTTTTGCGGTATCAACGGCATTTTTGACAGCCGACTCGTTTATTTCAACTCCGATTATTTTTGCTTTCGGGTATTTTACGGCAACGCTCAGCCCTATAATTCCCGTTCCGCAGTACATATCGAGAAAGATATCGTTTTCTCTAAGCTTTGCGCAGTCGGCGACAAGAGAGCATATTTTTTCCGCAACGCTTTGGTTTATTTGAAAGAAAGCGTCGGGTGAAATTTTGAATTTTAAAGATGAAAAGATATTTTCGATTTGCGGCGCTCCGCCTATGAGACGGAGTTTTTCTTTTTTGCTTTCGGGGTTTTTTTCTTTCCCTTGCATTACGCATTTGACAAAAGACAGTTTTTTCAAAAGATGGTCGGCAAATTCGAAAAGGATTTTTTGTCCCTTATATCCTATGACTACAGACGCCTCGTTTGTTTGTTGCGCATATCTTATATATAAATAAGTTAAATCGCCCGAAAAAATCGAATTATCGTTTTTTAAAAGTTTTTCACATTCCTTCATTATTATATTAATAGAGGAATCGACAGCCAAACATTTTTCGATTTTTATAAAATCATTGCTCTTTTTTGCGAAAAAGCCGATGTTTTTGTTATTGTCAAAGCGGAAAACCGCTTTGTTACGGTAGTTATATTCATTGTCGTAAATTATGCCGTCGACTTTTGCGAAAAAAGAGCCGCAACGTCTGAAAGCGCTTTCAATTCCTCTTTTTTTTACGTTGAGCTCATGCTCATAGGTGACGTTTGAAAAAGCACATCCTCCGCATTTTCCGAAGTACGGGCAGAGCGGTTCTATCCTATGTTCCGAAGAAGCGAGAATTTTTTCGGCATGTGCCGTTGCATAGTTTGCTTTGCGGGAAATTATCTTTACTTCTGCGGTATCGCCTTCTACGGCACCGTCGCAAAAAACAATCATTCCGTCGTATTTGGCGACTCCGCACCCCATAATATTGGTTTCCGTTATTTTAAGTGTCAGTGTATCGTTGTTTTGCATTTTTGAAAAAAGAAAAGCGGGGAATTACCCCCGCTTTTTGGATTAAATTATCAGCCGAGCTTTGAACCGTTTACTCTGATACCGGGGCCCATCGTGGATGCGATAACGCAACTCTTGATGTACTGACCCTTTGCAGCTGCCGGTTTTGCTTTAATAACGGCACCTACGAGAGTATCGAAGTTTTCCTGAAGCTTTTCGGGACCGAACGAAGCTTTTCCGATGGGGCAGTGGATTATATTTGTCTTATCAAGACGGTATTCAATCTTACCTGCTTTAGCTTCCGTAACGGCACGGGCAACGTCCATTGTGACCGTTCCCGCTTTAGGGTTAGGCATAAGTCCTTTGGGACCGAGTAT
>CAYXMB010000091.1:0-6036 GCA_964466085.1 uncultured Ruminococcus sp. | reverse complement strand
TGTGGGAAGAAAACCACACGCGCGGCTTATCGTAATACTTTTCTCAAATCTAAAATTATGGTAAATTATCTGCTTAATGACAGGCCTAAATGGTTGAAAATCATTTTAACCACCCGTCAATAATTATCTGGGGAATTTTAAACGAATGTGCAAGTCATACCGCTGTCGGCAGAGAAAAATATATAAAACAGCTCAATCAACTCAAGCGTCTTGACGCGAGCCGCCTGAGGTCATTTGCCACGTGTCAATATTTCACGGATATATGCTTGGATTTGCCGGATATTCTCTCGGTTAATCTCTATCCCCTGTGGTATAACAATGAAAGCCCATCGCAATTGCTCGACAAAACAAAAAAATGGATGGAAAAAGCCGCCGCCGAAAAAAAGCCTTTAATAATCAGCGAGTTCGGTGCGGGCGGAATATACGGCTACCGAGATGTTACTTGCGCAAAATGGACGGAAGAAAGACAGCGCCTGATATTGGATAGCGTTATTGAAGCTTTTTTCGAACGAGATGATTTAAGCGGCGTTTTTCTGTGGCAATTTTGCGATTGCCGCGTAGACGAGCAGTGGTGCTTCAACCGACCCAAAACAATGAATAACAAAGGAATTGTCGACGGATACAGGCGAAAAAAGCTCGCCTATGAGGTTGTGCAAAAACATTATCTCAAAAAGATTTAATAAATTTCTCTCATAATCCGCCTTATACGGTGCAAAACATCATTGTTAAGATTAAAGCGCGGCAACAAGCGTTAAAATTATTGCCGCGCTTTTCTTTTGCCGTCTTTAAATATTTATCCCGCTTACATCTGTTTCGCATATTTCGCGAAATCCTCTGTCCGTGGTGTCAAAAGAAATTTTATTTCCCTTTCTGTTCCATCTCGGGTGCAAATCGCACCTTATATCCCCTATGGGCGGAATGATGGATTCTGCTTTCAAAAGAATTTCCGTTCTTTCCGTTACCGGATTGTAAATAAATATCGGACGATATTCATCTCTCATCGGGCGAATATGAACCAACGGCGTGCTTTGATATCCGCAACCGATTATATATTTGCCGTTCGGCGAAGCACTGCAATGAATGTCATCGACAAACCATTTCGATTTCAGCTCGGTAAAATATCCTGTAATATCCTCAAGCATAAACAATCCGTCATGATCGAAAGGTCTGCAATGCGCGAGAATATGCATTTCGTCATACCACCAATAATGAGAAATATACGTATTCTCCAAAACGACATACATATTTCCTTTTAAATCCGATGTAATAAGCGTTGTCAGCATTTCATTTTCATCGTTTGAAAAATTACGCAGCAAAAACAAAAATCTTTCCGATTTCGGATTAAAGGTTATATGATTGACCAGCAATTTTTTTCCGTTCAAAGCACCGCTTCCGCAAGCTTTCAAACAATCCTTATAACTGATTATCAGCTTTTTTCCCCCGGTAATCATATCAACCAAAAATACGCCGTCATCTTCAGGTGCTTCCTCATCGGCAAATTTGTCCTCAAGAAGTGCATATCCGTACCCGGGACGAAAGTCGAATATTCTTCCGAAATTTATCGCAAGTCCCCACCGCCCATTCGGAGAAATTGCCGCACACGGAATTTCGGTGTATAATTTTTTGCCGTTTTTTAAATTATGCACACAGGTTGACGCTCCGTTTCCTTCCGTGTTATAGCATACCGTATCATTTTCGTCGGCGTACCATTGAAGCAAGCACCCTTGTTGAAAATTCCATAATTTTGTTTCAGCAAATGAGATATGCTCGCCCGTTTCAAGATTTATATACCCCAGCTCCAGCACATCATTTTGTGTCGGAAGGCGATCTATAAATTGCGGCGAGCAGTACAAGTGCCGCTTATCCGTTGTATCGTATGCCTTCAAATCGTAATACCCGAAAAATTCGTGTTTGTCAGGTGCGGATATTCTTTTAACCTCCGCCATTGCATTTATTATTGCCATATTTTCCTCCTTAGTGCTATCCGCCGAAGCAATAACTGCCGCCGTTAATCGTTTCACGTTTTCCGTTCGGCAGTTGAATGTGTGCCGTCACTCCGTCGGGTATTTCAAATTCAAAATAAAGCTCATCACCCCGGTAATACCACCCCGATAAAATTTTTCCATTTCGGGAATTGATTGAAGCTCGCACAAATCCGAGCCGTTTATCGGGCTTCGGTGCAAGTGTTATTTCCCGATACCCGGGAGCCGATTCAACGGTTGAAATCCCCGCCGAGACCGAAAAAATCCAGTCAAACACAGCCCCGTACGCATAATGGTTAAACGAGTTCATATGCGCACTCCAAAAGCTCCCGTCCTCCTTTATTCCGTTCCAGTGTTCCCAAACGGTGGTTGCTCCGTGACAAACAGAATAAAGCCAAGACGGATTTTTCTCTTGCAAAAGCAAATCGTAAGCAAGCTCGGTATAGCCGTTATCGGAAAGAGTATGCAGCAAATACGGCGTTCCGACAAATCCCGTCGACATAAGATTTCCGTTCTCGTTTATAAGCGATACAAGTTTTCTCGCGAGCTTAGGGCGTTCTTCATTTGTACAAAGATTAAAATGAAGTATCAGCACAAGTGCCGTTTGCGTTATACCCCGTCGTATCGTATCTCGTTTTTTTGTATAATCCGACGTTAGCTTTTCCGTGTACGGCAACTCTTCCCGCGGCATTCCGTTCTCCATAAAATATTCGCGAAACCTTTGCACGATATTTTTGTAAAGGCTTTTGTATTTTTCGACATTTTCGCCTATAATTTCTCCGCTTTTAATTAAAAGCTCCGTGGAATATGCAAAAAACGCACTTGCAACGAGGTCGTTCGAGGTTGCACCCACATACGAATCCTCGCCCGCATCCATTGCAAGCCAGTCGCCGTAATGAACACCGCCCAGCCATAAATATTCCTCCGGTTCGGTACGATGAATGTAGTCAACCCATTTTTTCATTGCGGAAAAGTTTTCGCGAAGCACCGCAGAATTTCCGTAAGCAAGGTATAACTGCCACGGAATAATACATATTGCGTCCCCCCATGCCGCCGAGATTAGCATCTTCTGGTTTTTTATACAATTCGGAACAACGCCGCTGATTGCGCCGTTCGGATATTGTTCAAGGCGGACATCGCCAAGCCATTTCCCAAAGAATTTTTCCACATCGAAATTAATCGCCGCAGTTCTGCAAAACACCTGCGCGTCTCCCGTCCACCCGAGACGTTCGTCGCGTTGCGGACAATCTGTCGGAACATCAAGAAAATTACTCTTTTGTCCCCATATAATATTATGATAAAGCTGATTGATTTTCTCGTTGCCGCAACAAAAGCGACCCGTTCTTTCGATATCGGAATGAACGGCTATCGCGCTGAAATCGTTCGGATCAACCTCGCTTTTCGGATATTCGGTCAGCCTTATGTAACGAAATCCCTGAAACGAATACAACGGCTTGAAAACATCATCCTTTCCGCTGAGCACGTAGGTTATTTCGTTACGTGCCGTTCTGAAATTTTCGGTATAAAAATTCCCGTCCTTATCCAAAACCTCGGCGTGATGAATCACTATTTTTTCGCCGCGCTTTCCGCGAATTTTTACTTCAACATAACCTGTAAGATTTTGACCGAAATCGAGAACCGTTTCATTTTTCGGTGTCTTTATCACTTTTATCGGGCTTAATCTTTCGTGTTCGGTTATCGGTTCACCGATTTGCGGTATAAGCTTTGCTTTTACGTCGGTTAAAATCGCATTGCCGATAAAAAGCTCGGGAGCGGTTCTGTCGATTGTTTCCCCGTGGTATATTTCCGCAAAGGTTGTTTCCGAAGTATATACTTTCCACGACTCATTCGTTATAACGGTTTGCGTTGTTCCGTCCTCGAAAACAATGCGCAACCAAGCTATCAGTGCTGTTTTTTCCGCATAATAGTGATTTTCGTTAAGAAATCCCATATATCCGACCGCCCAGCCTTGCCCCAATCCAAAGCTCAGAACATTTTCTTTCGTCAACAGCTCTGTTACATCGTAGGTTTGATACTGTACGCGGTAATTGTAGCTTGTCCACCCGGGGGCAAGCACATACTTGCCCACACGTTTGCCGTTTAATGTCGGCGTGTAAACCCCTATTGCCGAAGCATACAAAAGTGCCGACTGAATTCTTTTTTCAACGATAAACTCTTTTCGGAAAGTGTACACAGCGGAATTTGAATTTTTCACGGAAGTAATCCATTTTGCTTTTGATGTCACGATTCGCACCTCTTTAATTCAAAATGTACCCCGCACCCCTTTGCACAGGAAATGCGGGGTATATTAAGCCGATTATTCCGAAATTTCTATCTGTTGACTTATTGCATTGCACACCGGAGTTATTTTGGAAACCGAATCCCACAAAAATACCCTTGCCGTATATGTTCCTGCGGCAAACTCTTCGGTAGACACGTTTATCGCTCTCGCGGCATTTTGGTTATTCACAACTACGCTTTCTATCTCTTTCAGCAGATTTTGTTTATCATAAATTGCAACAAGCAACAGCTTCCCGATTGCGTCGTTTCCCGTTGCCGATGCGGTCAGTGTACCGTTTTCAAAGGTAATACCCGTTTCATAACAATCCGGTACCGAAATTTCAAAATTTCTCACAAGAGTATATTCCTCTGCCGCATCTTTAACCTTTGCCGTAAGAGAAACCATCTTTGGCTCGTTCGTTTTCGTCACAATGCCGCTCGCGGGATTTATCACATCATCATCGGACGATTGCCATTCTATGGTATAGCCGTCAAAGCTTTCAATTGTTGTCGGAAGTGAGATTGTGCTTTCATTCGTGTACGAACCTACCGCAAGTGCCGCCTCCGCCATTATTTCCTCACGCACATCTTTGTACAGGACGAAGTTTTTGTAAGAACACGTTATATCGTCTCTCGAATTCATCGCAACGTTAAAGATTCTGTCAATGTTCGGCAAATTCGCGTCAGCATATTTCGCGCCCAAAACCTCCACGCCGGCGGCTTTCAGCATATCATCAACATATACATCGTAAACTCCCTTGGTCGAAAGGCTCGTAACACCGTCGTTTCCGTCAATCCCGTTGTGCGCTTTGGTCAGGTCGACGTGTACCGTAATATTATAGCTTCTGTCTTTCTCAATCTCCGACACAAGCACGTGCTTCGTCTTATTCGCTCCGTACACATAAAGCTCATCGTTTTGCAAATACACGGTTGCGCCGTAAGAATCTGCATCCTTTACGGCAACAATCTGCTCTTCAAGAGCAGGATAGTCCGACGTCGCAAAGTCGAACCGAAGCGTTGCATTGTCGCCGACCGTATTTTTGAATCCGCGCACCGACATGCTTCCGCTCTTTCCGAATTGCACCACGTCTTCCGCACAATTTAATTTTGCGTTCGGCGCAGTGCCTGTCGTCCCCGTACTAAAGCTGTTCCCCAAGCCCGCAAAATTATTCAAAGGATTACTGTTATACTCAACGTCACTCGTATAGTCCGTAAGGTCGTTCGCAAAAAGGGTGTTCCGTCCCGTAGGCTCGCGATAAATTTTTATATCATCATAATAGGTTATCGCATTATCATCCGTTGTATTCGTTCCGCCGTATTCAATCTGGAAGAAACGGTCAATCCTTTTTGTTTCGCCCTCATTCCACGTTTGCACCGTTCCATCCATAAAATCGTTTTCATATCCGAATGCCGCATCCTTTTTCAGCAGCAAACCGTTAAGGTAAATGTCATACTTTTCATTGTCTATATCCAAAACAAGCTTTACCGTATTCCATTCTCCCGCGTTAATTGTTGCAATATTATTAGCTTTCGTGTCGTAGTAATACAGCTTCCCGTTGGCATCCAATGAAAGTTTCGGGTGTGCATAAAAGCCGGAGCTGTTCAACGCCGCCGCAGAGAACAGAGAATTCATATTACAAAACTTATCCTGCTTGAATTTGAATTCCGTCACGTATTTTCCCGAAAAGTACGTCGTGTTGTCACTTTTATTATAAAAATTTATTCCTCTTTTGTGCACTTTTTTGTATGCAAGATACCCCGTCTCTCCGACAGT
>CAYXMB010000090.1:0-6099 GCA_964466085.1 uncultured Ruminococcus sp. | reverse complement strand
AATCAACGACCCCAAAAAAGGGTACGGAATCTATATCGGAAACATGTTAGCGCATGAACCTGAAGCGGTTGGCTGAACGGTATTTAATACCATGCCCGAAAAGCACGGTGTGAGCGAACGGTGATTTAATACCGCGCCTCAAAGCAAAATTGGGATATTTTAGCGCAAGCGGTATTATTTTAAAAGGAGTGCGGTGCATAAGGCGGTAAGGACGGCGGCAATACTTTAGACAGTAACTATCAAGGCGGTGAGTCTTTGTACTACGGTAAAGTTGAAATATGCGGCGTTAATACCGCCGATTTGCCCATTCTGAGCGATGAAGAAAAAAAGGAACTTTTGAAAAAAGCCTCAAGCGGCGACAAAGAGTCACGTGAGAGGCTGATTGACGGAAATCTCCGTTTGGTTTTGAGCATTATTCAAAGATTTTCGGGTCGGGGCGAAAATCCCGACGACCTTTTTCAAGTCGGATGTATCGGGCTTATAAAAGCCATCGACAACTTCGACGTTACGCTTGACGTTAAGTTCTCGACATATGCCGTGCCTATGATTATAGGCGAAATACGGCGTTATTTGAGAGATAACAATACGATAAGAGTGAGCCGCTCGGTGCGTGACCTCGCTTACCGTGCACTTCAGGCAAAGGAAGAATTGCAAAAAGAGCTGAACACGGAGCCGACAATCGAGCAAATAGCGAAAAAAATTTCGGAAAAAGCCGAAGATATCTCTTATGCCATTGAAGCAATTGCGGAGCCTATGTCTCTTTACGACCCCGTTTACAACGACGGCGGTGACTCGATTTATGTCATGGACCAGATTAAAGATACGGGTGTCGGCGATGAAAATTGGCTTGAAGATATCGCTTTAAAAGAAGCTTTGAAAAAGCTCGGCGAGCGTGAGAAAAAGATAATCGAAATGAGATTTTTCGACGGTCAGACGCAAATGGAAATCGCAAGCGAAATCGGGATATCCCAAGCGCAGGTTTCAAGGCTCGAAAAAGGTGCTATCGAAAGAATGCGAAAGCAGATGTGAGAAAATTGCCGAAAAAAACCGATATTCCGTTCGGCGGTTTTCAGCCGAAAAAAGCGCAACCGTTACGGTTACGCTTTTTCTTATCTTGAGCGGGTGCTCGCAAAAGGATTTCGGAGCTTCAAGCGGTACATTATGCATCAGTCACGCATGAAAATATCCCTTGTATAAACTTTGTCTGCCACGTCATCCAAGCAAGCATCGTAACGATTGGCGATAATGGCATTGCTCTTGCGCTTAAAGCTTTCAAGGTCATTCACAACCGTACTGCCGAAAAAGGTCTCTCCGTCCTTTAAAGTCGGCTCGTATATTATGACTGTCGCACCTTTGGCCTTTATGCGCTTCATAACACCCTGTATAGCGGATTGTCTGAAATTATCCGAATTGGATTTCATTGTCAAACGAAAAACACCGACGGTGATATTGCCCTCTTTTTCGGGAGCATAACTGTCATTTGCCCGGTATCCGCCCGCAAGTTCGAGCACACGGTCGGCAATAAAATCCTTCCGTGTGCGGTTAGATTCGACAATGGCCGACATCATATTCTGCGGTACATCCGCATAGTTGGCAAGCAACTGTTTCGTATCTTTGGGCAAGCAGTATCCGCCGTATCCGAACGACGGATTGTTATAGTGTTTTCCTATACGGGGATCGAGACAAACGCCCTCGATAATTCGCTGCGTGTTCAGTCCTTTCATTTCGGCATAAGTATCAAGCTCGTTAAAGTAGGACACACGGAGCGCAAGATACGTATTCGCAAATAATTTTACCGCTTCGGCTTCGGTAAATCCCATGATAAGAGTATCGATATTCTCTTTTTCCGCACCGTCTTGCAAAAGTTTTGCGAAAACATTTGCGGCCTCAATCAACCTCTCATCGTTCGTATCCGTGCCGATTATAATACGGCTCGGATAAAGATTATCGTACAAAGCTTTGCTTTCCCGAAGAAATTCGGGACTGAAAATAATATTTTTACAGTTGTATTTTTCTCTCACCGATGCGGTAAATCCGACGGGAACGGTGGATTTTATAACCATAATCGCATTCGGATTGCATTGCATCACAAGTTGAATGACCGTTTCGACCGACGAAGTATCGAAAAAATTTTTCCGACTGTCGTAATTTGTCGGTGCGGCTATAATAACGAAATCGGCATCTCTGTAAGCAGACTCGGCATCCAGCGTTGCGGTCAGATTAAGCTCTTTTTCCGCAAGATATTTTTCTATGTATTCGTCCCGAATGGGCGATTTTTTGTTATTGATCATTTCCACCTTTTCGGGAACGATATCGACTGCCGTTACTTTATTGTGTTGTGCCAAGAGCACTGATATCGATAAACCGACGTAGCCGGTTCCGGCGACTGCTATTTTCATTTTGACTTTCCTCAAACGTTATAAAATTCTTTGTACCACTCGGCAAATTTGCGAAGTCCCTCACGAAGCGAAGTGGACGGCTTAAAACCGAAATCTCTTTCCAGCGCAGAAGTATCGGCATATGTAACCGGCACATCACCCGGCTGCATCGGGACAAGCTTTTTGTGTGCCTCGAAGTCGTAATCTTCGGGCAAAACCTTAGCACGGATAAGTTCCTCTTGCAAAATCGTCACGAAATCCAGCAGGTTTTCGGGATTTGAATTGCCGATGTTATAGACCGCATACGGCGGCAACGGCAGTCCGTCCTCTCCCGTCTTTTTTTCGGGCGCACACCGCATAACACGCACTACGCCCGCCACGATATCGTCGATATAAGTGAAGTCTCGCTTGCAATTGCCGTAGTTGAATATCTCGATCGTTTCGCCTTTCAAGAGCTTATTCGTAAACCCGAAATATGCCATATCGGGCCGACCGGCCGGACCGTATACCGTGAAAAAGCGCAGCCCTGTGGACGGGATGTTGTAAAGTTTGGAATATGCGTGTGCAAGCAACTCATTGCTTTTTTTCGTCGCCGCATACAGCGACACGGGGTTATCCACCTTATCGTCGGTCGAATACGGAATTTTTTTATTTGAGCCGTATACCGAAGATGAAGAAGCATATACCAAATGCTCCACCGGGTTATGTCGGCAAGCTTCCAAAATATTGTAAAAACCGATAATGTTCGATTCGATATACGCATCGGGATTTGTTATCGAGTAACGCACTCCCGCCTGTGCCGCAAGATTCACGACGATATCGGGACGGTATCGGTCGAAAATGTCCTCAATCAACGCTTTATTTGCAAGGTTGCCCTTGATAAAAATCCACTTGTTGTCGGTTTTCGTTTCGGCAATCTTTTCGATTTCGGCAAGGCGATATTCCTTGAGGGATACGTCGTAATAATCATTGAGACTGTCGAGACCGATAACGGCCGTTTGCGAAGCGGTGCGCAACAGCGCCATAACGAGGTTCGCTCCGATAAATCCCGCCGAGCCGGTAATTAAGATGGTTTTGTTATCTGATTCTGTATTTTTACTTATCATATATCGCACTTTCTGTTGATATAGTGTTCGGTTGCATTGTCTTTGTGCTTTATAACGCAGGGATTTCCGAATACAACCGAATGAGACGGAATATCGCAATTAACATATGTATTCGGCGCTATAAGAACATCATCTCCGATCGTTATCTTTCCGACAACAGCGGCATTAATTCCAATCCAAACACAATTTCCGATTATAGGTGTTCCTTTGCGTTTGCCCCGATTTTCCTGCCCTATCAGAACTCCTTTGTGAATGTTGCAATTAGCCCCGATAACGGCTTTCGAATTGACGGTTATGCAATACGGATGACCTATGTACAAACCGCCTCCGATTTGCGTTGTCAAGGGAATTTCGATATGATTTTTTGCGGCACTGAAATGATACATCACTTTATAAAACAGTTTTGATAATTTATTACCCGATTGCCGATATTTTCGAAAGTGCTTTTGAAACAAAGGCATTTCCCGTTTATTTGCATATCTTACCTTATCCGCTTGATTTAAGGGCATCATGTTTTATTTCTCCGTTTTGATTTCACAATTTTCCTTATTTCGTCGCCGTACATTACAAAATTAACCGATATACATATCACAATTCCCACAATCGAAGTTTTCAAAGCCAAAATAATCCATGACATATAATTCAGCTCACCGAGTACGAAAAACTTCGGGAGCACATTCACAACGACTATCAATGCTGCGGCTGTAAATACATCCGTTAATATATGTTTAATGAAGTATCTTATCTTCCTGTATAAAATATTTTTCGAAAGATAATAAACCAAATACAGTGTTCGGTATGTCATCGCAATAAGCGTTCCGATTGCCACGCCGACCAAGCCGAAATTAAAAACCAACACAACCGAAACGACCACGTTTATAACAGCTTCTATAATCGCACTCGTTTGTGTTTGCTTATAATGCCCCGCCGCCAAAACCATAATATTATACGGCAAGCGAAGGCAATAAGAAGCCTGCGCTAAAGTTATCAGATATGCAAATAAAGGAACAATATATTCCGCATCGGTAATTTCGGCGGTATATACACGAACGAACGGAATTATCAAAATTCCGGCAACGGAAAAAACGAAAGTAACCAATGTATGAAGAAGCCACTCTATTTTGTTAAAAGAATTGTCGAGCTCTTCTTTTTCGCCTTTTGCCAGCATATTGCCGAGCATTGCCTGCATACCGTTTGTCGCAGATACTATTATTTGCTTAACTCCGTTTACAACGAGGTGATAAACCGCATAAACCGATACATTTTCAAGTGTCGAAAACAAAGTTAAAACCACCGTATCGGTATTTCCGAGTATGACCGAAGCAATATGCTGTGCCAGACCGTTCCATTTTTGTTTTATGGGTTCGCCCGTAAAACTTATCTTGTGATTTATATTGTATCTTTTCTTTGCGATAACAGACAAAATTACGGGCTGAGCGATAAAAATAATCGAAGTTGTCAATTTTACAAGCTGAACAGAGGCACCTGCTCTCATCAGCAATATGCAACTGACCGTATTCACGACCAAAGCCACAGAATGTACGGTATATTGAATGAATCCGAGTTGATCCGCATTCAATAACAATCGGCACGTCATGCCCAAATAATATTGAGCGAAAGTGCTGATCGAAATAACGAATATCAGAATCAACGTAAACAAATAATCAAAGGAATCAAGCGTGACAAGAGGATAAAATACCATCAAAACGGCGGTATATATAAGTAAAATATATGCTATACGCTTGAAAAATCGCTCTGAAGAAGCTACTATCCGACTGACTTCCCGCATATCGTTTTCCGCAAGCGGCTTATACAGCGCGGATTGAACAACAGCCCCGACTCCGCATTCGGCAAGCGAAATAAAGCCTAAAAATTGCGTTATCGAAGAAACGAGCCCGTTGACCTCCGAGCCGTAGTAAGCAAGAAAAAATCTCGGAAGTATAAATCCGCAAATAAGCGTTATGACCTGATATACCAGAGAAGATACCGAATTAAACATCAGCTTTCTTTTTCGTGTCATTCGATCTCCAGTAAACAATAAATTTGCCAAATCAGCCTATCGAAATATCGATTGTTGCCCGCCGCACGCCACGTGGAGGCTTTGACATTGTGCGACTCCCCCCACCCGAAGGTGGGGGTATTTATTTATTGATTTTTAAGTTTTCCGTCTGCGCCGAAGTAATATGTTCCGGGAGCCAAAAGACCGTTACTGTTTTCTTTGGTGATTTTTCTCGTCTCGTCGGATGCTACTTTGCCGCTCCACTTTACAAGATAAATATCACCGTTGATTTCGACAAGCTTACTGTTGTAAATGCCGTTGCCGAGTTTTCCGTCCTTGTAATAATACAGGATTCCGTCGGAGCCTTTCTTAACACCGGTAAACAGCTTGCCGTCTTCGCCGAAGTAATATGTTCCGGGAGCCAAAAGACCGTTACTGTTTTCTTCGGTGATTTTTCTCGTCTCGTCAGCCGCTACTTTGCCGCTCCATTTAACTAAATAAATATCACCAATATCACCGTTGATTTCGACAAGCTTGCTGTTGTAAATGCCGTTACCGAGCTTGCCGTCCTTGTAATAATACAGGATTCCGTCGGAGCCTTTCTTAACACCGGTAA
>CAYXMB010000089.1:0-6118 GCA_964466085.1 uncultured Ruminococcus sp. | reverse complement strand
AAAACACGATGATAAGAGCCGTCGGGAAAAACGTAAAAGATATGTCGCAAGTTAAAATCAGAAAAGCAGTCGGAGAATATAACAAAATATATTCCTATTTGTGCCGAAAAGAGCCGAAGAAGATGCCGCCTGTTGTTTTGAACTCCGATAACGGCAAAAAGCTTAAAATCGCCTTTGACAAGGCCGAAAAGGGCATAAATTCTCCGGATGCGGGCGAAAGAATCAAATCATGCGGAGAACTTCAAAAGCTTTTCGAGTGCGGTTACATTCCGAGTGCCGAATACGGAAGCTACGTCAACAACCATATTCACACAACTTACTCGTTTTCTCCGTATACCCCCGCATCTGCGGTTTACAATGCGAAATCCGCAGGTCTCAGAACGTGCGGTATAATGGATCACGACAGTGTTGCGGGTGCCGCCGAATTCACAAAAGCGGGTAAAATATTCAAAATACCGACAACATGCGGATGCGAAATGCGCGTTAAATTCGATATTCCGGGATATTCAAGCAGAAGACTTAACAACCCCGACCAACTCGGATGCGCATACGTTGCCCTTCACGGTATTCCGTCGGCATCACTCGGCGAAGTTTCGAAATTTCTCGTGCCGTACAGAGAGGCGAGAAACGCAAGAAATGCGGCAATGATTGAAAAAATCAACGAAGAAGTCAAACGTCTCGGAATTAAAATTTCGTTTGACGACGTTTCGACATTATCGTATTTCGAAAAAGGCGGAAGCATTACCGAACGTCACGTTCTGTTTGCGCTTGTTAAGGAACTTGTAAAAAAATATCCCGTAAGAGAAGATTGCATTACGGCAATCGAAGATTTGTCGGGCACCGCACTTTCCGAAAAGAAAAAAGCAATGCTGACGGAGGCTCCGGAGCGTTTTTACGAATACGATTTACTCGGAATTATGAAAAGCGGTTTGATTGAAAAAATATATATTCCGGCTACGGATGAATTACCTTCGGTTTCGGAATACATTTCACTTGCACGCAGAACAGGTGCGATAAGCGCATACGCATATCTCGGAGACGTCGGCGAATCGCCTACGGGGGATAAAAAAGCCCAAAAATTCGAAGACGATTATCTTGACGGACTTTTCGTCACATTGAAAGAAACGGGCTTCAACGCCGTGACTTTCATGCCGTCGAGAAATACGATGCCTCAACTCGAAAGAGTTATGTCGCTCTGTAAAAAACACGGATTTTTCATGATAAGCGGAGAAGATATCAATTCTCCGAGACAGAGCTTTATATGTACTGCCGCAGAAGATGAGAAATTCGACGTTTTGAAGGAAGCCACGTGGGCTTTGATAGGTCATGAAGCGCTCTCGGCAAACAATGTCGAGAATTCAATGTTTTCTTCCGAAGGCATAGCATGCGACATGACGCTTGAAGAAAAAATCAAATATTATTCCGATATCGGAAAAAACACGGAAATCAAATACTTAAGAGGTAACACAAATGACTAAAACAGAACTTACGGCGCCGAAAATCAGGTATTATTACGGGGACGAAAACGGGAATGTTTACGTCAGACCCGCAGAACTTAAAGAATGCGAAATCACGGTGAAAGAAAAAGACCTCCAAACGCTTAAAGGCAAAATATTTTCAAGCGTATTTGTCGAAGAGGCAGGGGCCTTCGAAATTATTCCCGTCGAAAATTCGGGCGAGCTTGCGGGCAGAGTTGCGGTTGTGACGGGAAGTGCGCAGGGATTCGGGTACGGCATTGCCGAATATCTTGCATCAAAAGGTGCGGCTGTCGTTATTGCCGATATGAACTTTGACGGTGCGAAAAAAGCCGCCGGAAATATTTCTTCAAAGCACGGCGTCGAAACTCTCGCATGTGATGTAAACGTCGCAAACGAGGATTCCGTTGAGAAACTTATTTCTTCTTCCGTCGAAAAATTCGGCGGTATCGATATTTTCGTCAACAATGCGGGTATTGTCAGGGCGGGAAGCCTTGACGAAATGACGCTTGCCGATTTTACGCTTGTCGAAAACGTAAATTACAACGCATATTTTCTCTGCGCAAAATATGTATCGAAAATAATGAAACTTCAAAGGGAAGCGTCACCCGAAACGATGTTCGATATAATAGAAATAAATTCCAAGAGCGGACTTGAAGGAAGCAACAAAAACTTTGCTTATGCGGGAAGTAAATTCGGCGGAATCGGACTGACACAGTCTTTTGCTCTCGAACTTGCACCTTACGGAATTAAGGTTAATGCCGTATGTCCCGGAAATTTTCTCGACGGTCCTCTTTGGTCCGATCCGGAAAAAGGACTTTTTGTTCAGTACCTCAACGCCGGAAAAGTTCCCGGTGCAAAAACGGTTGAGGATGTGCGCCGCTTTTACGAAGCGAAAGTGCCTCTTAACAGAGGATGCAGAACGGAAGACGTTTGCCTTGCGATTTCTTATATAATCTCGCAAAAATACGAAACGGGTCAGGCACTTCCCGTAACAGGCGGACAGGTAATGCTCGGTTAACCGACAAAATTGTCAAGCGGTGAGCGATTAATGAATTGCTCACCGCAGTTTGTTTTGCTTTTTTGTGATTTTTTATTATTTTGCGATTTTTGTCGCCGCGATATTTGGCAAATAATTTAAAATTTCAAAAAAAGAATTTTCCTGTTGAAAAACGGGAGATAGTGTTGTATAATAATATGAATAAACATTTTACAGAAAGGATATCACCTATGGATGTAGTAGTATGTCTCGGAGAATGCTGTCAGGAAAAAGGAGCGCATTACGTTGCCGGAAAGCTTCGTGAGCTTATCAGAAAAAGCGGTCACAACGACGAGATTGATATGCGGGGGTTTTTCTGTCTCAACAAATGCAAACAGGCGGTTTGCGTGAGAGTTGACGGGGAATACTTTTCCGTTTCGCCCAAAACCGTCGATGAATTCTTCGAAAAAAACATTAAAGCGAAATTTTGAACGCTAAAGTAATTAAAAAAATACAGAAATCAGAGGTTCAGCATGAATAAAATTACCGTTATCGGCACGGGCAGTGTCGGCTCAACAATCGCTTATACGCTTACCGTTATGGGTATAGCATCGGAAATCGTCATGATAGATATCAACGAGGAAAAATCTCTCGGTGAAGCACTTGATATCCGTCAGGGTGTCCCCTTCAGCAATCCGACGACAATTTACGCAGGCACATACGAAGATGCCGAAAATTCCGACATTGTCATCATTACGTCCGGAGTTGCGAGAAAAGCGGGTCAGTCAAGACTCGACCTTGCGCAAACTAATGTAAACATTCTCAAATCGGTTTCTGCCGAAATAGTTAAGCACGCACCCGATGCGACGTATATCATCGTCAGCAACCCCGTTGATATACTCACTTACGTATTTTGCAAAACAACGGGAATTCCCGAAAGCAGAGTAATAGGTTCGGGAACGATTCTTGATACGGCACGTCTCCGTGCACGTGTTGCCGAATATTATTCCGTCAACCAAAAGAACGTTCACGCCTTCGTACTCGGAGAACACGGCGACTCATCGTTTATTCCTTGGTCGGTTGCGAATATTTCAAACGTTCCCATAGACGATTACAGAAACGCTTTACTTGATTCGTCGCAATTCCCCGAATTCGACAAAGAAGAAGTCGAAAGCTATGTACGCAAGTCCGGCGCAAGGGTTATTCAGCGTAAAGGTGCGACTTTCTACGCCGTTTCGATGTCGGTATGTCATCTTTGCAAGTGTCTTCTCAGCGGAATCGATACCACAATGACCGTTTCGACGATGCTTCACGGCGAATACGGAATTCACGACGTATGTCTCAGCCTTTTGACCATTGTCGGTAATAATTCGGCTCACAGCAAGATTATTTTGCCTCTCAGCGAAAAAGAAGAAGAAGCGCTTCATTACAGCGAAAGATGTCTGAAAGAAATAATCAACAACATAAAATATTGATTTAAATACTTATTCAAGAGGTGTTATCATGGATTACCGTATAGAACACGACTCGATGGGCGAAGTTAAGGTTCCCGCCGACAAACTTTGGGCGGCACAGACTCAGAGGAGTCACGAAAATTTCGAAATCGGAGTCAATATCGAAACAATGCCGGCGGAAATAATTCACGCTTTCGGTATACTGAAAAAAGCTGCCGCAACGGCAAACAACGCACTCAAACCCGAAAAGATGACCGATGAAAAACTCTCGGCACTTACGGAAGCTTGCGACGAGGTGATCGGCGGCAAATTAAACGAACATTTTCCGCTTGTAGTTTGGCAAACGGGTTCGGGAACGCAATCGAATATGAATGCAAACGAAGTTATTGCAAACAGAGCAAACGAAATTCTCGGAAAAAAATTGCTTCACCCGAATGATGACGTAAACATGAGCCAATCGTCAAACGATACTTTCCCCACGGCAATGCATATTGCGGCTGTTTTGTCGCTTGAAAACAAGCTCATACCCGCCGTAAAAACTCTTATTGAAACTTTCAAAAGACTCGAAAGCGAAAACGAGGGGATTGTAAAAAGCGGAAGAACTCATCTTCAGGATGCGACCCCGATTAAATTCAGTCAGGAAATCAGCGGTTGGAGATCGAGTCTCGAAAAAGACGTTGAACTTATAATGCGTTCCGTGCCTCCTCTTTGTGAACTCGCACTCGGCGGTACCGCTGTCGGAACGGGGCTTAACGCTCCCGACGGATTTGCGGAAAAAGTTGCTTCGGAAATCAAAAACCTGACCGGAAAAGATTTCGTAACCGCTCCGAACAAATTCCATTCTCTCACATCGAAAGACGAAATCGTATTTGCACACGGTGCCGTAAAAGCACTTGCCTGCGATATGATGAAAATAGCGAACGACGTAAGATGGCTTGCATCGGGCCCCCGTGACGGTCTCGGCGAAATATTCATTCCCGAAAACGAGCCCGGCTCATCCATTATGCCCGGAAAAGTCAATCCCACTCAGTGCGAAGCCGTTACAATGGTAGCCGTTCAGGTTATAGGTAATGACGTTGCAATAGGAATGGCTGCATCTCAGGGCAATTTCGAATTAAACGTATTTATGCCCGTTTGTATTTACAATTTCCTTCAGTCGGTACGTCTTCTTTCCGAAGCTATCGTTTCGTTTAACAAAAACTGTGCTGTCGGAATAAAAGCAAACAAAGAAAAAATGCATCATAATCTTTATAACTCTCTTATGCTTGTTACGGCACTTAATCCTTATATCGGATATGAAAACGCTGCAAAGACCGCAAAGAAAGCATACAAAGACAATATCTCACTTAAAGACGCATGTGTTGAACTCGGTTTCTTAAGTGCCGAGAGATTCGACGAAGTTTTCCATCCCGAAGACATGGCGTAATCGGAGGTTGTTATGGTAGTTAGTTACTTTCCGGGCTGCACTTTGAAAAACAAAGCCGCCGACCTTGATTTATATGCGAGAAAATCGGCCGAAGCTTTGGGTGTCACCCTTGAAGAAATCGAAAATTGGCAGTGCTGCGGCGGTGTATTCACAACGGCTCAAGACGAAATCGCAACGAAGCTTTCGTCGGTCCGTGCTTTGAAATATGCGGCTGACAGAAATCAGCCTCTCGTAACCGTTTGCTCGGCATGTCACAACGTCATTAAGCAAACCGATTACGCAATGAAAAACAATACCGAGTTCGCTTCAAAGGCGAATGCATATCTCGGTGCCGAAAACGAATACGGCAACAACGCAGAAGTTTATCATTATCTTGAACTTTTGAGAGACGTCGTCGGATTCGACAAGATAAAGGAAAAGACGGTAAATCCTCTCAAAGGAAAGAAAATCGCGGCTTATTACGGCTGCCTTCTTTTGAGACCGTCGAAGGGAATGAAAACCGACGACCCCGAAAATCCGACACTTATGGAGGATTTCATAAAGGCAATCGGTGCGGAGCCTGTAATTTACGCAAAGAGAAACGAGTGTTGCGGCGGATATATTTCGCTCGAAAGCCCCGATACCGCAAAGAAAAACAGCAAGTCGGTAATAGACAACGCAAAAGCTGCGGGAGCCGATATGATAGTAACGGCGTGTCCTCTTTGCAAATACAATCTTCTGAAAAGCAGCTCCGAATTGCCCGTGATTTATTTCACCGAGCTTTTGGCAGATGCGCTTGGCGTCA
>CAYXMB010000088.1:0-6184 GCA_964466085.1 uncultured Ruminococcus sp. | reverse complement strand
AATATACCAACTTGGAACATCTAACCCGTGAAATTGTGGAAACGCTGATTGATTACATATCTATCGGCAAGCGAATCCCCGAAACACAGAATGTTCCCATAGAAATTCATTGGAATTTCTGAAAAGTTTGTTCTTATATGATTGCAGCAGAGCAAAAAGCAAGAGTTACCTATGATAATATTTTGCGGCTCATAGACGACCCCGATATATGCGACCCGATTAAATTCCTGCGTCAAAGGGAATTAACTCATTTTCAACGTTTCGGCGATGCTCTCGGCAGGGCTCAGGAAAGAATGAATTCCAAAAACTTTTACGGTTACAATCCGGCTTTCGACAAAAAATAAAAAACAAGTTGCCTCAGGTGCGTTTTCGGCACGTGAGGCAACCTTTTTGCTTTATTTATTTTACAGCCGCTTTGATTTTTGCCGTTGCGCTATACGTTGAAACATTAAGAACCGTTTCGCCGTCGATTTGAGCCGCAACGGGTCTGTCGAATTCGACCGTTACGGAATTTCCGACAAAAACTTCGCACATGTTTTTGTGTTTAATATGCTCTCCTTTAAAGATACTCGGAAAAGCGGCAAGAGTTGAGATTTTACCCGAACCGTGCCATACGAGAACCGAAAGTTTTCCCTCTCCGTTCAGTCTGTCTTGTGCGGGAGTCGGCATCATTCCGCCACCGTAAAATCTTCCGTTCATTGTCGGGGAAAGCCATACTTTTTTAAATTCCCTTCTGACCCCGTCAATCGTTACTACGGCATTCGTGGGCTTGTAATGGAAAAGAAGCCCTTTTATAGCTATCAGAGCGTAATTAATCGGCTTATCGGACTTCTTTCGCATTTCATCACCGACTTCACAACAGTAACCGTCGATTCCGTAACCGATTCCGTTTATAAACTTGCGCTTTTTACCGTTAATTTCGACTTCGGGAAGATTTTTTATATACTTATTAATCAAAACGGGTTCGTCACCCGCCTTTTTTCCGAGATCGTGATAAAAATCGTTACCGCTGCCGCAAGGATAATACAGAACGTCGTTTGAAAATTCGATACCGTCGGTATCGTTTGCGAATCTGTTTATCGTTCCGTCGCCGCCGCAAAGGACAATTTTGTCATCGGGGGCAAGGTTTGAAAAAAACTTTCCGTAGTCCTTGCTTATTTCGACAATATCGGTGTAAACGCAATTGTCGTTAAAATACTTCTCTATGCCTTTTGCCGACTCGGTTCCCGTGTTATTTCCGGCAAAGGGATTATAAATAATATAATATTTACCCATATAAATCTCCGTAATAAACAGTATATTTTTTTAATGAAATAATATTACCACATATTACGCCAAAAATCAAGATGAAATATCATAATAGATTTTATTTCGATTTTTATTTTGCACCTGTAACAAAAAACGACGCAAAGAATATGATATTAGAGAAGAGTGTTCTTCAAAAGCAAAAAGAAATTCAAGGAGGAACCGTATGACTGACGGCAAAAATTCTTCTTATTGCAGCAGTTCAAAAGAAATGGTGTGCATCGATACATACCGCGTACTCGATTCATGCCGCGACAAAGACTGCTTTGAAAATTCAAAAGTATATCTGACCGATTTCGGTCAGGAAATAATCGAAAGAACAAGCGCGGTAAGAGCAAAATGGGCAAAGGTTATTTCGGCTTACACCGATATCGACAAGGTTCCGTTTAACTGCGGATTCTATCAACTGACAATCAAAATATTCGTTAAACTCATCCTCGAAGCATGCATGAGTCCCGGCAACATCCAGGATTTCGAGGGAATAACCGTGCTTGAAAAGAAAGTGGTTCTCTACGGCGGTGAGGGGAACGTAAACGTCTTCAAAAGCGGGTGCGGGTGCGGTGCTTTTTGTCCCGACTACACTTCATCGTGTGAAGTCAGCGATAAAATGCCCATTGCCGTTATAGAAGCGGTCGATCCCGTTATCCTCGACACGAAAGTCAACGAGCCTTCCGTTCCGTGTCGGTGCTGTTGCACGTGTGCGGATATTCCCGAAAGTGTTGCAAGATGTATCGGCGGAACACTTTGCGACTGCCAAACGGCAAATACCTTAACGGCAACTCTCGGCCTTTTCTCCGTTGTCAGAATCGAACGTCCGGCACAGCTTTTGATCAACGCCGCAGAATACAGCGTACCCGACAAAGAGTGCCGTGAACCTGCCGAAAACGACCCGTGCAGCGTTTTCAGAGCTATGCCCTTTCCGACTTGCGAATTCGGAGCAACGTCGGCAAACCGTCCGCCAAAGGGACAGTGCTCTTGCGGAAGTTGAAAATATAATCTTTTTTCGAAATTGAGGGCTGCCCGTCGGAGCAGCCCTCAAAAATATTAATCGGTTGCGACCGTAAAGCCCGTGAATGAGGTATTTACGTTTGTTATCGGCGGTATCAAATCTTATAACACAGTTATCGTTACTGACATATGAGCCTTTAGCGCCGTCTGTGGGGTCGGACAAGTCCGTTACGGTCAAAGATTTCTTCGCCGCTTTTCTTGCCGTCGCAGTTGAATTTGCAACGGTTGCGTCGGCGCAGAAATATTACGGAATCTATATAAACCGCTTCACCGGAATTTGCACTGACGAAATAACATTTTGAAGGTTTCGTTGTGAAAAGACGTCCTAAAATCGGTTTTGCATTTTTCAAACGGGTAAATTTCAATTTACTGCATTTGCATACCCCATGATATTAGAATTGAAATTGACCTAAAAATTCAGAAAAGGGGCTTCGCATTAACAATCTTCATCGTTTTTTGGTCAAATAGGATAAAACAATTACTTTTTTTACGGTTTTTTTAACAAAAGGGCTTGCAAAACGCATTGATATGTCATATAATAAAAGAGAATAATAATCGGGATTGCAAATGCAATTAATCCGGCAACATTATTCATTTTATGAAATTCAGGAGGAAAAATCATGAAAAAATTACTCGCATTGGCTCTCGCGGCAATCATGTGCGTTTCGTGTTTTGCGATGACAAGTTGCGGCGACTCGGACGAGAACGTAATCAAAATCGGTATTTTCGAGCCGGCATCGGGTCAAAATGCCGCAGGCGGCAAGCAGGAAATTCTCGGCATTAAATATGCCAACACCGTAAAACCCACCGTAACGATTAACGGTACGGAATACACGGTAAAACTTGTTGAAGCCGACAACGCATCGGATGACACGAAAGCAATCACGGCAGCTCAAACTCTCATCGATGCAGGCTGTTCCGTTATTCTCGGTTCCTACGGTTCAAGTGTTTCAATTGCCGCAGGTACTTATTTCGAGAATGCCGAAATTCCCGCAATCGGCTGTTCTTGCACAAATGCGGCTGTAACAAACGGTAATGACTACTATTTCAGAGTATGTTTCCTCGACCCTTTTCAGGGGACTGTAATGGCAAGTTTTGCGGCTGAAGAAAAGAACGCCAAAAACGCTCTTGTAATTACCGAAGCGGGTGACGCTTACTCCGAAGGGCTCGGTTCATGCTTCACGACCGCATTCGAAGCGCTCAACGGAAAAGTTATCGCCAAGACATTCCAAACAAACGAAACAAACTTCAAGAGCCTTCTTCAGACAGCCGTTGATTCCGATATCGACGTTATCTTCGCTCCCTCGTCAATCGCAAGCGCTCCGCTTATAATTTCGCAGGCGCGTGAACTCGGAATCAAATGTCCTATAATGGCAGGCGACACTTGGGAAAATCAGTCTATCATCGAAAACGCAGGTGCAAATGCAACCGACGTATATCTTTCCACATTCTTCGACGAAGCCGACCAATCCGGTGCGGAATTCGTAAGCGGATTCAAAGCATTCCTCAACAGCGACAACGCAAACCTCACAAACAACGGCGGAAATGACGGCGTTGCGGCTGTTTCGGCACTCGGATACGACGCCTATATGACGGCTGTTGCGGCTATTGAAAAGGCACAGAGTACGGAAGGCCCGGCAATTCGTGACGCACTTGAAACACTTGAATACGCCGATGCCGTTACGGGCGCCGTAAAGTTCGATGAGAACGGAGATGCGGAAAAATCCTCTGCTTACATAAAAACAATCAATGTTGAAAACGCTTGCTTTGACTTTATAAAACTTCAATCCATCGACTGATAATCGGGGGGGTTCAATCATCAGATGAAACTATGGGGAGTTTCGGCTCCCCATTAGATTTTACAAAACTTTCAGCAAGTTATTTTAAGTGCCCGATTTCAAATCGGGTTCTCAAAACAGCTCGCAAAGCCGAAAGACGGTAAAACAGGAGGTACTTATGTTTTTATCCACACTTCTCAGCGGTATATCCGTCGGGGGCCAGTATGCGCTTATTGCCATCGGTTATACAATGGTATACGGTATACTGAAACTTATCAATTTCGCACACGGTGACGTTTTCATGATAGCCGGTTTTTTCATGATTTACATTTCCGCGACCACAGGACCGTATATTGCACTTCCGATTGTCATAATCCTAACGGTAATTCTCGGATTTGTAATTGAAAAAGCGGCATACAAGCCTCTCCGAAGTGCACCGAGAATGTCGATAATGATATCGGCAATCGGCGTTTCATATTTGCTTCAAAATACCGCAACCTACCTTACAGGCGGCGTTCCTCAGGCTTTCACCGAAATTCCGATATTGAAAGGCACGGTAAATATTGCCGGAACACCTATTTCCTACGTTACGATTTTAACACCCGTTCTCGTTCTTATTTTAGTCATAGCACTCGTTCTTCTGATTAAACACACAAAAATCGGAATGGCAATGAGAGCCGTTTCAAAAGACTTCGAAACGTCGCAACTTATGGGCATAAAAATAAACAGCGTAATCAGTACCACTTTTATCATAGGCTCGCTTCTTGCGGCTGTCGGTTCGATTCTGTATTTCACGGAATATGCAATGGTAATGCCCGCATCGGGTTCTCTTCCCGGACTCAAGGCTTTTGTTGCGGCGGTTTTCGGCGGAATCGGCTCTATTCCCGGTGCGGTTGTCGGAGCATTTATAATCGGCATTTGCGAAAACTTTATAAAAATCACGGATTACTCCGTTTTCAGTGATGCGTTCACTTTCGTGCTCCTCATTGTTATACTTCTCGTTAAGCCCAACGGACTTTTCGGAGAAAAGACGACTGAAAAGGTTTAAGGAGGGAAAACAATGAAATTAATCGAAATTACGCCGAATGGCAAAAAATTGACCAAAACCTCGAAAGCGGTTTTTTCGGCAATTGCTCTTGTTCTCTTTGCCGCACTTGCCGTCGCAGCTCAAAACGGTTCCTCATATATTCTTAAAGCCGTTATTCAAAAAGGAGCGGTATATGCCGTCATAGCTGTATCAATGAACCTTCTCAACGGTTTTACCGGGTTGTTTTCACTCGGTCAGGCGGGATTCATGCTTCTCGGAGCGCTGACGTATTCTATTCTCTCGATTCCCGTTGAACTCAAAGAAACGGTTTATTCCTATGTCGGGGTAAGTCCCGTTATAGCAAACGTTCATCTCCCTTGGGTGATTGCGATGATTTGCGCAGGCGCAATAGCGGCACTCTTCGCATATATAATAGGACTTCCCGTTCTCCGCCTCAAAGGCGACTACCTCGCTATCGCAACTCTCGGATTTGCGGAAATAGTGCGTGCCCTTGTCGTTTCCGAAAAACTCGAAACGATAACCAACGGGTCGTATCCCCTCAAATCTTATCCCGTATTCACCGATATCTACGTACCGCTTATTATAGCTTTCACTTGCATTGCGCTGATACTTTTGATTATCAATTCGACGTACGGCAGAGCTTTCAAAGCAATCCGAGACGACGAAATCGCAGCTGAGGCAATGGGAATTAACCTTGCCCATCATAAACGCCTTGCATTTGTTATAAGCTCGTTTTTTGCGGGAATCGGCGGCGCAATGCTTGCAATGTTCCAAACGACAATATCTTCGAAAAGCTTTACGGTAACAATGACATACGAAATACTTGTGAGTGTTGTTATCGACGGCAGCGGCTCCGATGCGGGAAATTCCGCACCCGTGACGGTGTCGCCCACCCGGGTGTCGGCCACGGTTTTGATGGAGGCAGTGATGTAACCCACCTCGCCGGCCCCCAGTGCATCACGCGGTACAAGTCCACCGGGGCTCATGGTGCCCACTTCCACAACGCGGTACTGTGCGCCGGTGGCCATCATGCGGATATCCATGC
>CAYXMB010000087.1:0-6213 GCA_964466085.1 uncultured Ruminococcus sp. | reverse complement strand
TCCCATGAAAATGCGCCTGCCGTCGATATGCGAAGCAAAATAAACGCCTTCTTCCTTGATTCTCCGAAGCTTTCCGAGTGAAAACACCTGAAATCCGCCGCTGTCGGTAAGTATCGGCTTTTTCCAATCGGTGAATTTGTGAAGTCCGCCCATCTCGTGAATCAGATTATCTCCGGGACGGAGATGAAGGTGATAAGTATTCGAAAGCATTACCTGGCAACCGACATCCTCAAGGTCACGTGCCGAAAGTCCGCCTTTAATCGCACCGCACGTTGCGACATTCATGAATACGGGAGTTTCTATCACGCCGTGCGGCGTTACCATAGTTCCCCGTCTTGCGTTTTTTTCTTTTTTTATTACTTTAAACATCTTTTTACGTCCTTTATTTACTACTGTAATATTGTACCACAATCAATTTTAAAGTCAATAGTCAAAAAGAAGCATTTTTACGTTCTTCGGAAATTGCTTTTCAGATATTTCGATACCGTTTCGGCAAAAAGCCTGTCGCAATAAGTGAAATCGGAGGCTCCGATATATATTTTCTCGATTTCGAAATGATATTTCTCCCCGTCCCGCAAAGCATCCGCAGCCCCCGAAACAAGCTCGAAGCGGCACCTGTCGGCAAACCTTGCCTCCCCTTTGAATTCTTTCGCCCCCTCCGACAAAAACCTTTTCATGTTGATTTCCTTTGCCGGAATTTCGGTTTTAACATTGAGCAAAAGTACGTCTGCAAGGTCGATGTACAGCGCATCGCAAAGCGACGTATCAAGCGGACTCGGAGACACCGAATGAGAAACGCCCTTTTCGGAAAGTTTTTTTCTAAGAATCCCGAAAAACAGATTTTCAATGCCGAAGCACGGCTTTGCGTAATATATTTTTTCGGCTTTTCCGATATAAGTATCCAAAATAAAACGTCCTCTCATCGAAAAACAGGTCGTATATTCGACACGTTCTCCGCCTTTTCGGGTTTTAAGCTTCGATATAAACCTGTCGACCGCACTTTCAAGCTTCGAATAAAACACCGCTTTTTCCGCCGTTACAAGAGAAAGCGCCGAGAGCTCCCTTGCCGCCCTCAAATAGCGGTATGCCCTCGCAAAAGCCTCTTTTTTCAGCTCCGAAAGCCCGAAAAGCTCCTTTCGGAAGCCCGATATTCTCCCGCTGTCGGTGCACTTTGTCAAATCGATGTATTCCGACGTACAGGCGGGAAACGCACAGTCCGACGAATGAGGCGGCGTCGCATCGTTTATGAAAATTTTCCGCCCGCCTTTTTCAATCACCGCCCCGTCGGCGGAAAACGGGTCGGAACCGCACCTGTATTCCGAAACTTCGGCGCCGAGCTTTTCGGCAAGCTTTTCGCTTTTTTTGATAAAAGTGCTCTTTCCGCCTCCCGAACTTCCCTTCAAAACAAAAGTTTTATCGAAGTTTTTTTCGTCGAAAAGAGCGGAATTCGAAACTTTAAACCCGTCGGCGCAGTTTACGCCGATAAAAAACGTATCTCTCTCCGTCTTTATAATTCCCACATCAGATAATCTCTCCATATTACCCCTCCGCTTTTCAGTATACGAAGAAACTCATCTTTGTGTGAAATTCAATCCGATAAAGGCAAATACGGTAGCGCCTGCCGTTCAAAACGCAACGTAATGCCGCATAGAAACTCACAGTCCCGAAGCGGCGTCACAATTGCTTCAAAGCAATCACGTTCTTTTAAAACGTCCGGCTCTCGGAAAACAAATTAAGCCTCCCGACAAAAGGAGGCCTAACAGCAGCGTGAGCGGTTCTTTTCAATGCTATCCTTTTTAAAAACGCAACCGCAGGAAGCAGTGCGGCGCAAATTAAAAGGATAACGCTAAAACTCATCGAACATCACCGTTCAAACATCCGATTAAAACAGTTTCAGCAAAAACATAAAACCGGTCAATATGAAAAGAAATGCAAAATTAAACAAAGAGAACATTCCGATATAATAGCCGGTCTTTCCCGGATTATGTTTAACATATTCACGGAAAGTAATCAGGCTCGCCAATGAAGAAATAAGCGTACCGACTCCGCCTATATTTACTCCGACCAGCAAATCGGCATAATTATTTGTGAATTGAGATAACAAAATCGCCGACGGAACGTTACTGATACATTGGCACGAAATAACACTGAACAGCAACGTACTCTTACCGAGCAGCATAGAAAACAGGTTTCTTACAGCTTCGATTCTTGCCATATTTCCCGCAAAGATAAAGAAGAAAACGAATGTAAACAGTAAACCGTAATCCACCGCTTTCAACGCTTTTCTGTCAACTATTAAAAGAACGGCGGGAATAACAATCAAACCTATCAGATAAGGTATTCCTCTGAAAACTATCGCAATTGACAAAGCAAAAAGAATCAGATACAGAACAGTCCTTTTAGGATCGAGAACAATCTTTTCATCCGATAAACGCAGAGGTTCGGGCTTTACAAACAAAACACAGCAAACGGTGATAATAGCCACCGACAGTATAAACGGCGGAGCCATAATCCCCATAAATTCCAAATTGGAAATTTCATATTTGGTATACAAGTACAGGTTTTGAGGATTTCCGAAAGGAGTAAGCATTCCGCCTAAATTTGCGGCGATGTTCTGCATAATGAAAGTGAATGCCATATATTTTTGTTTGCCCGTTGTGGTCAGAACAAAATATCCGAGCGGCAGGAAAGTAAGCAATGCCATATCGTTTGCGATGAGCATTGAGCCGATAAATGTTATGTACACAAGAGCCAAAATGCTCATTCGGGCGGTTTTGAAAAGCTGAACGACTTTTCTCGCAAGTATATAAAAGAAATTAATATTCTTTAATGCGCAAACAACCGCAAGCACGCAAAACAAACAAGTTAAGGTCTTGTAATCGAAATACCCGGCATATTCCTTATCAACGGGAACAATTATACTTGTAACAACAGCCGCAATCAGTGCGATACACATAACCGCGTTTTTCTTAATAAAGGACCGACACTTACTCCATATCGATTCCGTTTCGATAATATTATCCATCAGTCATTTTCCTTTTCAGACAGTCTTGCCTCGCGAATTCCGTTTCTGCGGCAGTATTCTTGAACTGACGAACCTTCGTCACAGTAAACCGTGACGGTGTTTTCACAACCGTCAAACAATCCCCAACCGAGTTCCGTTACGGTGTCGGGAATCGTAACTTTCTCAAGGCTTGTACAACCTCTGAAAGCGCAATCGTCAATTACGGTTACACTGTCCGGAATTTCAACTTCGTCAAGAAGTGCGCAATTGCAGAACGCACCTTCGCCGATTTCATGCACACTGTCGGGAATTGTAATTCTGTTAAGCTTTTTACATTCGCAGAAAGCCCAATCGCTTATAATTGTTACGCTGTCGGGAATGTCGTATTGAACTTCACGACTGCTTGCCGGATAAGCGATAATTACGGATTTGTTTTTATTAAAGAGGACGTGGTCGCTGCCTTCACGCTTGTTGGGTTCCGACTTGTAATTTTTGTTTTTGCTTTCAACCTTAATAGACTTCAAAGACTCGCATCCTCGAAAAGGCGCATTACTGATACTGGTTACAGTGGCGGGCAAAGTAATCTTTGTTAATGAACGGCAGTTCTTAAACGCACTCTTGCCGATCTTTTTAAGTCCCTCATGAAGTTCGACCTTAGACATGGCCGTACAACCGTTAAATGCAAGATCATCGATTTTGGTAACCGTTGCGGGAATATCGACAGACTCCAGCACGATACAATCGGAAAAAGCGCTTTCGCCCAAAATGGTCAACTTCTTAGGGAGTTCGACTTTCTTTAAGCTCTTACAACTGTTGAATACGCCGCCGTAAATCTCGGTAAGACCTTCGGGCAACTCGACATCTTCCAATTTTGCGCAGTTCTCAAACGCACGCTCGCCGATTTTAATACAATTATTTTTAATCTTCAGTTTTTTCATATCGGTGCAATCTCGAAATGCACTTTCTCCGATACGAAGAGTTTTTTCGGGAATTTCCATTTCCTTAAGGTTCGTACAACCCCTGAAACTTTCAATGCCGATAGACTCAAGACTCTCGGGTAATTTGATATTATGTAATGCCCTGCGGTTTTTAAAAGCTTCGGAACTTATTTCCCGAATGCCTTCATCAACCGCAATGGTTTTGCCGTTATCTTCGCACTTTTTAAGCACTGCACCCTCTGTTGTCAGGCGGTCCATTGTAACCGCCGGCAAATCACGAACCATCGACTTGATAAGCTTGTCCATATTATCCGATGTACCGTGATGCGTATTGGCAAGCAGAATTTGAAATGCGGGAGGTACCTCCGAGTTATCCAAATATATAGGATACAAACGCTTGCCGTTCTCTCTTGCGACAATAATTTCCATGCCGCAAAACGGCGACGACATGGAGGACTCGGATACAAACAATAAAACCGCTTCGGAGCCTTCGATACGTTCTCGAAGTTCATCCCTGAAATCGTTGCCGGTCTCACAGGATTCATCGTACCAAAGCCTGTATTTGCGATCATACAGCGCATCTAAAATAGGAAACACCTGTGCCGTATCCCTGTGAGAATAACTCACGAAAAGATAAGGTTCTTCACCGAGATAAGCTTCGAATTTCGTTTGCATGTCAACATACTTCTCAAATTCGGCGTTAAGGGTTTTCTTAGTATCTTGGTTTGCCATTATTAATTCTCCTTCGAAATTTAATCATCGTCTTTTTCTTGTTCTTTCAGCGGAAGGGCATCAAAAGGAACTAAACAATTATGCATTTTCGCCAAATCGTTTCTTCCGGATTTTTCGACGGTGCCGCCGTACACATATCCTTCCGAACGCATATATGCATTCCAACGGTTATGTTCCAAAATTCTCAGATTCCATAATTCGTTTTCGGTGCGTTCTTTAGGTTCTTTTTCAATTCCGGGAATACCGCATAATATTTTCATCTTTCTGTGAATCGCAGATGCAACGGAAGATTTATAATTATAGCTGTATCGCCAGAAATCGCTCTCATTGCCCCACTTCATATGACGCTTAAGAGCTTCTTCTTCTACATCGGAATCCAAAATAACCTCTTCCGAGTAAGAAGATTTCATATCACCGATAAAGTCAATCTCATATTTTTGACCTTTGAAATTGGAAATTCCGCCGAGAGCTTCCTTTTTGTCGCTGTTGTAAACAACGGCTTGAATTTTCGGATTATATCCCATCCGCTCGAAAAGCATACGCAGTTTAACGGCGGTTGAGATGTTTTTTTCGTCGTTTCCCAAAGCCGCAAACACGTAAGTTGTTCTCGGCAAAGATTGAATCAACCTGTCAAACGCCGCTGTATCGACATCAATTCCGGAATGGATATTTACGGTGTACTTTGCTTCGCCCTTAATATCCGTTATGCCGCTGAATTTCATTAATTCGGGACATTCGGCCGTAAATTTTTCGCCGGCGTTTGAGTTCAAATCGAAAGCATCGATTTCAACCGAATAACCGTCCATCTGACAGAACCACGTTAAAGCTTTTGTCATTTCGGTCCCGTGCTGTCCCATTCCGATTACAACGGCATTAATCTTCTTCACGCCCGAACCGTCATCATAAGCACTTTCGAATATCATCCCGTAGCCGTTCTCGTAAAGATTGCGCGTGATAAGCGATTGCACTTCGTTAATACGACGCACTTTGATTTTAATATCGTTATCGGCGCCGTTAAACGCATGAGATAATAACATTTCGGCTTCGACTTGGGTTGAAAATACGTATAAATCGGTATTTTCTCTGCCCTTGAATTTATCTATTATTTTTAAAGCTTGGCTGACATTTTCCGATTGATCTTCACCGATTGCGAAAAAGCTTATATCGCTTTTTTTGTTGTGAAACGAAAAATCGATTGCCGCAATATCTTTCTTAAAACAAACAGCACCGATTTCTTTTGCCTTTTCCGCAAGTTCGTATATCTGTTCTTCTTCCTTTTCAAACACATCGGCAAACACAAAAAAACGATTTCCGCTATCATTCTTCCGCAAGCTTTTTGCCAAAGTCAAAGACTTTTCGTTTAATTCCGAAAAAACAAAAACATCCGAATTATAATGAGTGATATAGCGCTTATATGCGGATATATTCTTAAAGAAAGACAGAACAAAGCCGAATGTCAGTATCGGAGCCGAAACAAACAAAATCGAAAACAGCAATGTATATCCTTTGGAAATCAAAGCCGGCACACCGACAAGATTC